>CAYYQS010000097.1:0-8925 GCA_964472555.1 uncultured Bacteroides sp. | reverse complement strand
CTGCAACCACCCCGCCAACAACGAAAACGTGAAGCGCTACATCGACTTCGCTGCCGAGCACGGATTCGATCAGGTACTCGTCGAAGGCTGGAACGTCGGCTGGGAAGACTGGGTTGGGCACTCCAAGGATTTCGTCTTCGATTTCCAAACACCTTACCCCGACTTCGACATCAAGATGCTCAACGACTACGCACACTCCAAAGGCGTCCGACTCATGATGCATCACGAAACTTCCGGCTCTGTTCGCAATTACGAACGACACATGGATGCAGCATACAGCCTCATGGAGAAACACGGCTACAACTCCGTGAAGAGCGGATATGTAGGCAACATCCTCCCCCGCGGCGAGCATCACTACAGCCAATGGCTGGTAAACCACTATCTCTACGCCGTTACCGAGGCTGCCAAACACCACATCATGGTCAACGCCCACGAGGCTGTGCGACCTACCGGACTTTGCCGCACATATCCCAACCTCATCGGCAATGAAAGCGCCCGCGGCACCGAATACGAATCTTTCGCAGGCAATAAGCCCTCTCACACCACCGTGCTTCCCTTCACCCGCCTTCAGGGTGGACCCATGGACTATACTCCCGGCATCTTCGAGCTCGACATGCAGAAAGTCAATCCCGGCAGCAACGGATGCTTCAACAGCACCCTCGCCCGCCAGCTCGCACTCTACGTGACCATGTACAGCCCCCTGCAAATGGCTGCCGATCTCCCCGAGTCCTACAATCGTCATCTCGATGCATTTCAGTTCATCAAAGACGTCGCAGTTGACTGGGACGAAAGCCGCTATCTCGAAGCCGAACCCGGTCGCTACATCGTTGTGGCCCGTAAAGCAAAAGGAAGCGACGAATGGTATCTCGGATGCACCGCGTGCGAAGACGGACACAAGTCGGAAATTCCCCTCGACTTCCTCGATAAAGATAAGAAATACGAGGCCACGATCTATGCGGATGCCCCCGACGCCGACTACCGCACAAACCGCGATGCATACGTGATCACCAAAAAGAAAGTTGGGGCAAAGAACAAACTCAAGCTCGAGGCAGCCCCGGGCGGTGGCTACGCAATTTCCTTTAAACCCGTCATTTAGATCTAAATAATCATAAGCGCTATGAAAAAATTTCTCACAACCGCACTCGCTGGCATAGTTG
The DNA here is from genome assembly GCA_964472555.1 of uncultured Bacteroides sp. Lineage (GTDB taxonomy): Bacteria > Bacteroidota > Bacteroidia > Bacteroidales > Muribaculaceae > CAG-873. Next base: position 7,768 of record CAYYQS010000097.1, on the reverse strand, counting down.
CCGCAAGTGCTTTCGCCGCCGACCACAAAGAGCTCACAGTGGTAGGTGAAGCCACTCTCTACGGCTGGGACCTCGGACTGGCCACAGCTCTCGCTGCTACGCCCGACAACGAAAACATCTACTCCGGCACTATGTACCTTAAGAACGAAGGCGACTTCAAATTCCTCGTTTCTCCCGACTGGGGCGGAAAGGAATACGGAGCGGAAATAGGTGCAACTCTCGAAAACGGCACCATAAAGCTCGCCACAGGCTCTAACGACGAAGGTTACAGCAAGCTCACCGTGCCCGAGGCTGGCAACTACCTCATCACCGTCAACACCGAAGATCTCACAGCTACCATTGTGAAATCGGTATATCAGGATACCCAGATCCGCTACGCGTCGCTCTACCTCATCGGTGGCGTTTACAATCCTCCCTATGGCTTCAACGAAGCTCCCGTGATGTATCAGAATCCTGAAAATCCTTACTCCTTCACAACTATCCATAAGCTCTCTGAAGGCACTTTCAAGATTTGTTTCGCTCTCGGTGGAGGCCGTGAATGGCGTCAGGACTGCTTTTTCTTCCGCGATGCCGACAACAGCGAAAAGATGGTAGCAAATCAGGACGGCGACCTACAGTGGCCTATCGACTCCGAAGGTGAGTACACTATCACAGCCAACGTCCTCGACAACACAATTTCTATCAACCCCTCGACTACTGGCGTTGAAACCAGCATCGTCACCGCCGCTGAAGCACCTCAATACTACAATCTTCAGGGAATGCGCATCGACCGTCCCGAAAAGGGCATCTACATCATGCGCACTTCCGAAGGCACACGCAAGGTACGTTTCTAAAGATAACAAGATCGTTTTATCACTGCTTCGTAGAGGAACTCCGGCGCCGGGGTTCCTCTCTTTTATTCATCACGCACTGCCGTTTTGCATTTTTTTACCATGAAATTGCGCCCATGCGGGATATTATGCGTAATTTTGTGCTTTAATAGAATATAAACGCATAATCACATAATACAATGGCTCAACAAGAAGATGTTTTCAAAAAAATCGTTTCTCATGCTAAAGAGTACGGTTTCGTCTTCCCTTCCAGCGAAATTTACGACGGCCTATCTGCCGTGTACGACTACGGACAGAACGGTGTAGAACTCAAAAATAACATCAAACGCTACTGGTGGGACGCCATGACCCTCCTCCACGAAAATATCGTAGGTATCGACTCTGCGATTTTCATGCACCCCACTATCTGGAAAGCTTCGGGCCATGTGGACGCTTTCAACGATCCCCTGATCGACAACCGCGACAGCAAGAAACGCTACCGCGCCGACGTGCTTATCGAAGACCAGCTCGCTAAGATCGACGACAAAATCAATAAGGAAGTTGCCAAAGCCGCAAAGCGCTTCGGCGACGCTTTCGACGAAGCTCAGTTCCGCGCCACAAACGCGCGAGTGCTCGAGCATCAGGCTAAGAGAGACGCTCTTCACGAACGTTTCTCCAAGGCCATGAACGACAACAACCTCGACGAGCTTCGCCAGATTATCCTCGACGAAGAAATCGTATGCCCCATATCCGGCACTAAGAACTGGACTGAAGTGCGTCAGTTCAATCTTATGTTCAAAACCGAAATGGGCTCGACAGCCGACGGCTCGATGACCGTTTACCTCCGCCCCGAAACCGCTCAGGGTATCTTCGTGAACTATCTAAACGTGCAGAAGGCAGGCCGCATGCGCATCCCCTTCGGTATCGCTCAGATCGGTAAGGCTTTCCGCAACGAAATCGTGGCACGCCAGTTCATATTCCGCATGCGCGAGTTCGAACAGATGGAAATGCAGTTCTTCGTGCGTCCCGGCGAAGAACTCAAGTGGTTCTCACAGTGGAAAGAATGGCGTCTTAAGTGGCACAAGGCTCTCGGCCTCGGCGACGAAAAGTACCGCTACCACGACCACGACAAACTCGCTCACTATGCAAACGCCGCCACCGACATCGAGTTCCGCATGCCATTCGGATTCAAGGAAGTGGAAGGTATTCACTCACGTACAAACTTCGACCTCTCCCAGCACGAGAAATTCTCGGGCAAGAAAATACAGTACTTCGACCCCGAACTCAACGAGAGCTACGTGCCCTACGTCATCGAGACATCGATCGGTGTTGACCGCATGTTCCTCAGCGTTCTGTGCTCATCCTACGAGGAAGAGCAGCTCCTCAACGGCGAGACTCGCGTAGTGCTCCACCTCCCCGCTCCTCTCGCACCTGTGAAGTGCGCAGTTCTTCCTCTCGTGCGTAAAGACGGGCTCCCCGAAAAAGCTCGCGAAATCGTGGACGACCTCAAGTTCGACTTCGCAACTCACTACGAGGAAAAAGACGCTATCGGTAAGCGCTATCGCCGCCAGGACGCAATCGGCACTCCTTTCTGTATCACCGTCGACCACCAGACGCTCGAAGACAACACCGTCACTCTGCGTGAGCGCGACTCAATGGAGCAGACTCGAGTAAACATCAGCGACCTCCACACTCTTATCCACGACAGGGTAAGCCTTTCTTCACTCCTCAGAAAACTCAAATGAAAAAATCCGGAATCATCACTCTGGCGATTATCGCCCTCCTGGTCATCATCCTCTTTGTAAGCGGAAAAAGCGCTTACAATTCTATGGTGACTCTCGAGCAGGACGTCGATGAGGCGTGGGCCAAAGTCGAAGTCCAGTACCAGCGCCGAATGGACCTCATCCCCAACATGGTGGAGACCGTTAAGGGCTACGCCGAGCACGAGAGCTCAACCTTCGAGAAAGTCACGCAGGCTCGCGCTGGCCTTACCGAGGCCTATAATGCCGCAAGGGAGCAGTCGGGTGCAGTATCTCCTGCCGACACCGAAGCTTTCGACCGCTATAATCAGGCTCAGCAGGGCCTCAACAAAGCTCTCAGCATCTACGTTAATGCGGTTCAGGAAGCTTACCCCGACCTCAAGGCCGACGTGCAGTTCACCAACCTTCAGACAACCCTCGAAGGAACTGAAAACCGCATCGCTACCGAGCGTGGTCGCTACACCGGAGTAGTGAAGGAATACAACCTAAAGGTAAAGCGCTTCCCCGCCAACATCTGGGCCTCGATTTTCGGATTCTCGCCCAAGCCTCAGTTCGCTGCAGATCCCGAGGCAGCCACAGCACCTAAAGTAAGCTTCTGATTATGAAAAAGCTTATCATCATTCTTGCCCTCCTCTCGGCGTCGATAGCCTTCATTTCACTGCAGTCGTGCACGTCCGAAGAGAAGACTACATGGGAAAAGTACACCGAGTGGCGTGAATTCAATCAGAATTGGCTCACAGAACTCCAGGCGAAGACAAACTCCGACGGCACTCCCTACTACGAAGTAGTTATTCCCCGCTGGAACAACGGTGCTTTCGTACTCGTTCACTGGTTCAACGACCGGAAGGAGACCGAAGGCAACCTCTCACCCCTCTACACCAGCACAGTCGATGTCCGCTATCGTCTTCACCTCGCCGACGGCACTCCGGCCGACTCTTCCGACAACGTAACTGCCTACGGGGCAAAAGGAGTCTTCCGCACAGACCTCACAAGCGTAATTCAAGGTTGGCCTATTGCTCTCGAGCAGATGCACTGCGGCGATACCGTAGAGGTTATCATTCCTTATCAGGTAGGCTACGGATCGCAGAACATGGGCACCATACTTCCCTACTCAAACCTTAGGTTCAACATCCGCCTCGTCGACATTCCCTACTACGAAGCCGCTCCTTACGAATAATCAGTCAGCTTCGCACGCTTTATAGAAGGACTGATTCCTCTCATCCGGAGTCAGTCCTTTCCATTCTCTACTTCTACCTATGATCATCACAATCGTCACACTACTACTCGCTGCTGCAGGATTCATCTGGGGTAAGCTCAGGGCCGACATCGTTGCCCTTATAGCCCTTCTCGTACTTGCCATTTCGGGTGTTATTTCTACTTCTGAGGCCCTGTCGGGATTCTCCAATCCCATTGTAATAATGATGATAGGCCTTTTCGTTGTAGGAGGTGCTATCTTCAACACCGGTCTCGCCAAGATGATAGGAGCACGTCTGCTCAAACTTTCGGGCGACAGCGAATTGAAGATGTTTCTCCTCGTTATGGCAGCCACGGCTCTTATCGGCGGCTTCGTGAGCAATACCGGTACCGTGGCTCTCATGCTTCCTATAGTTGTAAGTATGACCGCGGGTAAAGGCGAAAGCCCTTCTCGATTCCTCATGCCGCTCGCATTTGCAAGCAGTCTCGGAGGCATGATGACTCTCATCGGCACGCCCCCAAACCTTGTCATCGCTGAAGTTTGGGAAGAAGCGGGGCATTCTCCTCTGGGCTTCTTCTCCTTTTTCCCGGCCGGTGCTGTGTGCCTCGTTGCCGGTACACTCCTGCTCATTCCTCTGAGCCGCATTTTCCTCTCAAAAAAAGGTAGCGGTACTAAATCCGATTCAGGCTTTAAAAGTATCCGTCAGCTCGTAAAGGAATATCGGCTCGACAGAGGAATCTTCGCCCTTAAGATCTCCGACAACAGCACCCTGAAAGGTCGCACCTTGGCCGATCTCAACTTGCGGGCTGCTCACGGTATCGATGTACTCGAGGTGCGGAAGGGAGATACTCCCGGCAGACTCATAAAAAATATATCCCAGCACGCCGCCGAACCCTCTACTCCCCTATCTGCGGGAGAAACGCTATATGTCAGGGGTGAAGAAGACTCTGTAGATAAATTCGCGCGGGAATATGGTCTTGAAACCGCTGAATCCGACACGGCAGGACTTCAGTTCTACGACATCGGAATTGCGGAAATAGTGCCGATGCCCAACTCTGCGATCTTGAAAAAAACGATAGGCGATATTGGCTTTCGGAGTACCTACGGTGTGAATGTAATAGGCGTCCGACGCAAAAATCAGATTATATCCGCATCCCTTGCCGACCTCACAGTTCATCAGAGCGATGTGCTCCTCGTTCAGGGCTCATGGGAGGCTATTGCACGACTCGGCAAAGAGCGCAAGCTATGGGTCGTGCTTGGTCAGCCGCTCGAAGAAGCTGCCAAGGTAACACTTGACTATAAGGCTCCTGTCGCTGCTATTATCATGGCGGCAATGGTGGTTTCTCTGGTGCTCGACTTAGTACCGGCGGTTGTGTCGGTTCTCACTGCTGCGATTCTCATGATTCTCACTGGCTGCTTCCGTAATGTCGAAGACGCTTACAAAACTATTAATTGGGAAAGCGCAGTACTCATTGCAGCCATGATGCCGATGTCGTTCGCTTTAGAGAAGACCGGCGTATCGGAGCTCGTTGCAGGTTCGCTCGTTGACAGCCTCGGAAGTTTCGGCCCATTGATGCTCCTCGCCGGCATATTCTTCACCACCTCGGTCATGACACTCTTCATAAGCAACACCGCTACAGCAGTGCTTATGGCTCCTATTGCCCTTGAGAGTGCACTTGCCTTCGGCGTAAGTCCCCTACCCTTTCTCTTCGCCGTTACCTACGGCGCAAGCCTGTGCTTCGCCTCGCCTTTCTCGACGCCGCCCAACGCCCTCGTCATGCCCGCAGGCCAGTACACATTTATGGACTACATAAAGGTCGGCCTACCACTTCAGATAACCCTCGGCATCCTCATGATCCTCATACTCCCCCTTTTCTTCCCCTTCTGACAAAGCACATAAAACCCCGGATGTTCGTCTCGCACATCCGGGGTTCCCTTATCTTTTAGTAAATTCCTTCAACAATCTTGTAGGCCGACACACTTCCGTTCTTTGCTGCCAGCTGCTCATAGAATGCTGCCTTGGCGGCGTCGGGAGCAACTCCTTTACCGTCGCGATACATTTCCGCCAGCCGTCGGTTGACTACCGCCAAAAGCGCCTTAGGAAGTTTGCCGTTCTTCGACACCGGCAGATAGTAGCGTAGCACCTGAGCGTAGTTCCGGTTAAGGAAATCGTCATTATAGTTCATACTTCCAAGATAGTAGCGGGCCCAGTCGTCACCTTGTTCTGCTGCCCTCTCATAGGCTTTGAGACCTCCGAGAAACCCCTCCTTATAGAGCGGGTCGTTCTTGAAGTTCTTACCCGACCTTGCCGCTTCTATCCACCGCAGGCCGTCGGCAATACTCTCGGCGGTTTCCTCAGTTCCGAGCTTCTGTCCGGTACGGGGAAGATTCAGTTTCAGGCGTGCGTAATCCTCCCCCAGATCACCGGCTATATACTCCCAGAAGAAAGCCTCCGGATAGTCCACCGTTCCGCCATTCTCGGTAGTAAGCAGCATGCCGTAGATCGTCATTGCCCGAGGATAGCCTTTCAAGGCTCCCTCACGGTAATTCTCGCGGGCCTTGGCACCGTTCTCCGACGTATCTCCATACCCTTCGAGATAAATACTTCCAAGCGCCGTATTGGCAAATCCGTTCTTCAGCGGCGCTGCAGCCTCAAAATACTTCTTGGCTCGGTTATAATCCTTCTTTCCGAAATAATAGAAGCCAAGATATTCGTCAGCCTCACGATATCCCGCCTTCGAGGCTGACTCCAGAAGCTTAACCCCTTCGGCACTTTTACCGGCGAATTCAGGTGAGAAAGCATAAAGCACGCCGAGCTCCATAGTCGCGCGCGGACTGCTCACAAGCTGCAGACAGCGCTCGGCAGCCTCAGTACTCCACACCTTATGGTAGAGAGCCTGATCTATCACCCCGTCGGCCGTCAGTCGCCCACTGCGGTAAAGGTCACTTACCGACGCATATATTGAGTCAGACTTAAGTTTCTTAACATCTACAGTTGCACTTTTTGCCGTACGGGTATTAGCGCGTAGACGGGAGAAAATATTTTCGCGGGGCGCTGCCGAAGCCGTCACCCCAAGAATCAACAGATAAAGAAGTATTGAAATCTTTTTCATTTTAATGTTGGAATTAAAGCAATATTAATTCCAACACTACACGTTCCCTCTTTGTTCTATCCAACCCCTGAATAATTCCGCATCTGTGGAATATTAATTCATGTAACGAGTGGAGGTCTGCTATTATACGAGCTCCACTCCTATTTCTGTGAGATAATTCTGAATCTGCTTTTTTAGTTCGGGAATATCAGTTTCAATCACTTCCTTTATGGAGTCATATCCTACCGAATAATACCCATGCACCAACACATGACGCATTCTCTCAATTTGCCGCCAAGGAGTCTGGGAGTGAGCAATTTTGAAATCGCTTGATAGCTTATAAACAGCTTCCCCGATAATTTCAATCAGTTTTACGATTCCAAAATATTCAAGTGAACCTTCTTCAATACTATCAATCTTGCCTGAACTCCCTTCAAGAATGCGGTTTATTGCATCATTTATATGGAGCAGTCGCTCTTTATCTCTGATTGGATCTCTCATATATCAAAATCTTGTCATTATTAACTGAGGCGACGGCAAATTCTTTGAGTCTGCCATTTTCAACCAGGTCAACTTTTTTCCCCAGAATATCTTCCAAATCTATCATCATACCGCAGATTTTGAGCAAGGATAATTTTGAAGATTTATCGTAATCCACAAGAATATCAATGTCGCTATCCGGAGTTTCCTCACCTCGGGAATATGAACCGAAAACCCAAGCCCGAATCACGGGTTGAGTTTTTAAATAAGATACAATCTTGTTTATGTAGTTTTGTGTCGTGGAATTCATATTCAGGGAGCTTTAACAACAAATTAAGGCGAGAGGTAGTTGTTCTCTCGCCTTCGCAGGGTATGTATTTGGTGATCCGGATGCGACTCGAACGCATGACCGTCTGCTTAGAAGGCAGATGC
>CAYYQS010000096.1:0-9239 GCA_964472555.1 uncultured Bacteroides sp. | reverse complement strand
CTGCAGACCGTTCTGGTCGGTGGTCTGTTCGACGGTAGCCTGCTTGCCGAGCTCTGCCTGAAGTTCTTTCTGCTGCTTGTCCATTTTGCGGCCGATCAATGCTCCGGCGCCAGCTCCGACAGCGGCTCCGATAGTGCTTCCGATACCTGCGCCCTTACCGCCGCCGATTATCGCACCTAAACCTGCACCGAGAGCGGCACCGCCGCCGCCACCGATAAGTGCGCCTTTACCGGTCTGTGTTAAAGAAGAGCATCCAACTTCGCCGAAGAGCACCCCGGCGCCGAGCAGTACTATACATGCGGTTCTAAATAGTTTCATCGTAGTTCAATTTTTTTAGTTTCAGTATTCCGTTAGACATCGTTGACGAACGATATTCATTAATACACTCAAAAAAGTGGTTTGGTTTAGGAGATGACAAAAAAATTAACTAATTTTGTAAGACAAATGCATTCACGCACTCTTTTATGAGACAAGCAACAGCCACGGCAGAACGCCGACGTATGTCAGGCGCAACATTTATCGGCCACATTGCGGCACTTTGTGCCGTTGCCATGTGGGGTTATTCATTTGTATCGTCTAAAGTTTTGCTCGACAACGGTCTTGGTCCGGTCACTATCTACGTTCTCCGCTTCATACTTGCTTATCTCATTGTGGCCTGCATAAGCCATAAACGGCTCTGGGCTTCAACCTGGCGCGAAGAAGGTCTATTCTGCCTCTGCGGTCTGCTGGCGGGTTCGGTCTACTTCATAGCTGAGAACACCGCTCTCGAATACACTCTGGCAACAAATGTATCTCTGCTCACCTCCATGTCGCCCCTCCTCACGGCATTCCTTATCAGCTTTATTTACAAAAGCGAAAAACTCGGACTCGGCACTTGGCTCGGTTCAGTGGCAGCGATCGCCGGAGTAGTATGTGTGGTATTCAACAGCTCCAATTCAATGGAAGTGCGTCCGCTCGGTGACTTCCTCTCGATTGCTGCTGCGCTAAGCTGGGCATTCTATTCGATAATCCTTCGAAGCCTCAACGCCCACTACGACGTCTGGTTCATAAGCCGTAAAACCTTCTTCTACGGACTTGTGACAGCCTTGCCATTCCTTGCCTTCGAGCGTGGCGATGTAGATCTCGGCGACGTACTCACACGAGGTGAGGTGATCGGAAACCTCCTCTTCCTCGGCGTAGGTGCGTCTACTATTGCCTACGTGCTCTGGGCACTTTCGGTCAAGAACCTCGGTCCTATCGTAGCCAACAACTACATGTATCTACAGTCCATATTCACCCTAATCGTTTCGGCCATTGTGCTCCACGAGCGCGTTACCTATATGGGTTATATAGGCATCTTCCTCATTATTGCCGGACTGTGGGCCGGAGACAATATCAACAAAATTCTCGACCGGCGCCGCCAGAAATAATATCAACGCTATGGAACTTCCAACCGACCCCTTCATGCTCCTCAGTGTGGTGAACACTCACCTGCGCGATATCTATCCGACCCTCGACGAAATGTGTGCTGCCGAAGGTATCGACCGCGACGAACTCTGCCGACGCCTTGCCAAGGCAGGATTTGAATACATGCCTCAGATTAATCAGTTCAGATAACATCACTGATGGCCGACGAAAACTATCTTGATCAGCTGAGCGATGTACAGAGAGCCGCCGTAGAATATCTCGGTGGCCCCGAACTCGTCATTGCGGGTGCCGGGTCGGGGAAGACCCGTGTACTCACCTACAAGATAGTACATCTTCTGAACACCGGGCATCGCCCAGGTCACATTCTCGCCCTGACGTTTACCAATAAAGCGGCTCGGGAAATGCGCGACCGCATCGGGGCGCTCGTGGGTGAAGATACCGCCTCTCATCTATGGATGGGGACGTTTCACTCTATCTTCTCGCGTATGCTCCGACGCTATGCCGACCGCCTCGGGTTCCCATCCAATTTTACAATTTACGACAGTGCCGATACCAAATCGCTCATAAAAAGTATTATAGCAGAGAAAAAACTTGATGTGCAATGGTACCGGCCCGGAGCTGTGGCAGCCGATATCTCCTTCGCTAAAAATCAGCTCTATTCACCTGAAGCATACGCTGCCGACAGAGACCTCATGCGCGCTGCAGCAGATGCCAAGCGGCCTGAGACGGCCGAAATATACCGAGTTTACCGCGACCGTTGCCGTATAGCGGGAGCAATGGATTTCGACGATCTGCTCTATTATACCAACGTTCTTCTGCGCGATAACCCCGATGTGCTCGATTACTACCGAGATTTCTTCACATATATTCTCGTCGACGAGTATCAGGATACCAACTTCGCCCAGCACCTCATAGTACGTCAATTGGCGGGGGAGAGGCAGGCCCTCTGTGTGGTAGGCGATGACGCCCAGAGCATATATTCTTTCCGAGGCGCCAACATCCGCAATATCCTCGACCTGAAGAAATCCTTTCCTACGCTCCGCACTTTCAAGCTCGAGGAGAACTACCGCTCTACCCGCAACATCATCGGTGCTGCAAACACCCTAATCGCTGCCAATAAAGAGCAGATACCCAAGGAGGTCTTTTCTAACAGAAGCGAGGGAGAACCTATCGAAGTTGTCCAGTGCTATAACGACTATGAGGAAGCCTATATGGTAGCAAACAGGCTCTCACGTATCCGTATGCGTACCCGACTGCCTCTCAACGACTTCGCAATTCTCTATCGCACAAACGCACAGAGCCGTGCTCTTGAGGAAGCTCTCAGGAACCGCAACATCCCATACCGCGTGTACGGCGGCCTCGCATTTTACCAGCGAAAAGAAATAAAAGATGCCGTCAGCTACTTCCGCCTCGCGATCAATCCGGATGATGATGAGGCATTCCGCCGTGTGATAAACACTCCCAAGCGAGGAATCGGCGAGACGACAGTCAAGAAAGTCCTCGCCGCTGCTATCAATGGTGAAGTGAGCATGTACTCAGTGCTTTCAGATCCGGCGCGTTACGGTCTCGATGTCAACAAAGGCACCATGAGCAAACTTCAGGCCTTCGCTTCGCTGATAGATTCGTTCCGCGAGCTCGACCGCAAAGGTTTGAAAGCCTCCGAACTCGCCCGCGACATTATCGAGCGAACCGGCTTGATGCGCGAATATGTGTCCGATTCCACTCCCGAGAATGTAGCCAAGTGCGAGAACCTTCAGGAACTTATCACTGCGGTCGATAACTTTACCGCCACGGCCCTCGAAACACGGGGCGAAGAAGCAGCTCATATGGCTGACTTTCTCGCCGAAGTATCTCTACTCACCGATCAGGACACTGGCTCTGCCGACGGCGACTGCGTTACCCTCATGACCATTCACTCTGCGAAAGGTCTCGAATTCGAAGGCGTTTTTGTTGTCGGTGTCGAAGAAAATCTGCTCCCTTCCTCCAAGAGTCTTGGTTCGATGTCCGATATAGAAGAAGAGCGGCGTCTGATGTATGTAGCAGTTACACGTGCAAAGCGCTTCTGCATGGTATCCTTCACCAAGCAGCGCACCGTCAAAGGGCAGACAGAGCAGTGCTTCCCCTCGCGCTTTCTGCGCGATATCGCACCCCGCTATCTTCGCATGATGACAGGCAGCTCGATCGAAGGCCCGGCTCCGGCCCGTTCCTTTACCCGCCCGCGCACATCGGAAGCTTCAGCACCTCTTCCCCCGCCTCCGGCTCCCCGCTCGGCAATTCCCGAGGCGCTCAGGGATAAGAAACCCGCCGTGCGTCCGGCGCCGAAGCCACAGACAACTTCCGGTGGACACTCTACACACGATGTATCCGAACTCTCCGAAGGGCAGCGCATAGAGCATCCGAATTTCGGCCTCGGAGTAATATCTTCGGTCGACACCTCCAGAGCCGATGCCCGAATAGTAGTGCACTTTTCCGCCGACGGTTCCGACAGAACCCTTCTTCTCAAATTTGCACGCTTCAAAATCCTCACATGATGAAACAAGCAGAAATCTCCACTCCTTATTATATAGTCTACGAAGACCGCCTCCGCGCCAACCTCGAACTCATCTCTGATGTAGCGCGCCGCTCGGGAGCGCAGATTATCATGGCCTTCAAGGCAAATGCACTGTGGCGTTCATTCCCGATTATTGCCGAATATTGCCGCGATTGTACGGCAAGTTCGGTCAACGAACTGCTTCTCGGAGCCGAAACTCTCGGAGGAGAGATCCACAGCTATACGCCTGCATATACCGACTCCAACATCGACACTTTCATCGAGCACAGCACACACATTACTTTCAACTCTCTGGGTCAGTTCCGTCGCTTCGGTGAGAAAGCCCGCCGCGCCGGAGTATCGGTAGGGTTGCGTGTCAATCCGATGTGCTCGGTAATAGAAACCGATCTCTACAACCCCGCACTCCCCGGTTCGCGTTTCGGTGTTAGTGCCGAAGACCTTGCCGACGGTCTCCCCGAAGGTATCGACGGGCTGCACTTCCACGCCCTTTGCGAATCATCGCCCGATGATCTCGCTAAAGTCCTCGAAGCTTTCGAGGAGAAGTTCGGACATCTGCTTCCTTCGGTGAAATGGGTGAATATGGGTGGAGGTCACCTGATGACACGCGCCGATTACGACACCGACCGTCTTGTGGAGATAATCCGTGGCTTCCGTGAGCGCTATCCATGGATCAAGGTAATACTCGAGCCCGGAAGTGCTTTCACATGGCAGACCGGCGACCTCGAGGCGTCGGTAGTGGATACCGTTACGGACCGTGGGGTGACGACCGCCATTCTTGACGTTTCATTCGCATGCCACATGCCTGATACTCTTGAGATGCCCTATCTTCCCGCGGTAGCTCAGAGCGTTTCCGAGGAAGAATCGGACGGCTGCCACTACCGTCTCGGCGGAAATTCGTGCCTCAGCGGCGACTTCAAGGGCGACTATTTCTTCCCTGCCGAGCCTAAGCCCGGCGACAGAATCACGCTCAAGGACATGAACCATTACACTACTGTGAAGACTACAATGTTCAACGGTGTTCATCATCCCGACATCGTGCTCTGCCGCAGCAACGGTGAGTGCGAATATCTTCGCCGCTTCGACTACAACGACTATAAAAACAGAATGAGCTGATATGCCTGAGCAACGCCCCCGATTTTCCATAATAGTCCCTGTCTACAACCGTCCGGCCGAGGTAGAAGATCTATGCCGCAGCCTTCGCGCGCAGTCGTCGTCGGACTTCGAACTAATCATTGTCGAAGACGGATCGACAGTGCCTTGCCGCGATATAGTAGAAGCCTACGTTGCCCAAGGGCTCGATGCCAAGTACTGGTACAAGGAAAATGAGGGACGCTCCATAGCGCGGAATTACGGTCTTGAACGGGCCTCCGGGGACTACTTCATCTTTTTCGATTCAGACTGCGTGATCCCTCCGGACTATTTTTCGACACTGTCGCGCGAACTCGATGCCACTCCTCTGGACTGCTTCGGCGGCCCCGACGCAGCTCACGACTCTTTCACTCCGGTGCAGAAGGCTATCAACTACTCGATGACTTCTTTCCTCACCACAGGTGGAATCCGCGGCGGAAAAGTCCGTCTTGAAAAATTCGTGCCCCGCACATTCAACATGGGTTTCTCCCGGAAAGTCTATGACCGTGTGGGAGGTTTCCGCGAGATGTTTTCGGAAGATATCGACATGAGCACCCGCATACGTCAGGCAGGCTTCTCCATAGGGCTTATACGTCCGGCCTACGTGTGGCATAAGAGGCGCATTGATTTCCGGAAATTCTTCCGCCAGGTCTACGTGTTCGGTATGTCGCGTATCACCCTGCATCTTCTTTACCCCGGATCACTCAAGGCTGTACACCTCCTCCCGGCATTCTTCGTGCTCGGAGTGGTAGCACTCGTTCTTCTCGGCATTTTCGTTTCGCCCTGGTGGCTCCTGCCTCTGTGTGTGTACTTTCTTGCGCTCTTCGCCGGAGCATGGATTTCTACCGGTTCACTGAAGATAGCCTTGCTTGCCGTTCCGGCCGCAATTATTCAGCTCGGGGGCTACGGCATAGGTTTCATAAAGGCTTTTACCACAAAAATCTTGCTCCGCCGCGGTCGTAACGTTGACGAGGAGATTGCTATGCGCAAAGGAAAATGAGCGACGAAACCACCTATACTGGCCGTATGGCCGATATTCCCGAGGACGCACGTCCGAGAGAGAAAGCTCTTGCTCTCGGTATGGGTGCTCTGACCGATGTAGAACTTATGGCAATCATATTCTCTACCGGTATCAAGGGAAAGGGCGTAATGGATCTTTGCCGGGAAATCCTGGTCAACTACCGTCATCACCTCAGTAAGATTGCGTCGACTCCAGCCCGCGATTTCATTAAGAATAACAAAGGGATAGGGCCCGCCAAGGCTCTTACTCTCCTTGCCGGAATCGAGCTCGGACTCCGTGCTGCTGCCGATGCCGTGAAGGTAGAGGAGAAAAAGATGACATCGTCGGCCACGGCATTCGAGTACATGCATCACCACCTTTACAACCTCGATCATGAGGAATTCTGGGTGCTTCTGCTCCGACAGAATCTCACTCCACTACGTGAATTCAGGGTAGGGCAGGGTGGACTCGCCGCCACATATGTCGATGTTAAACTAATTATGAAGGAGGCTCTGCTGTCGGGCAGTCCGGCGATGATGCTCTTCCATAATCATCCTTCAGGGTCGCTCGATGCAAGTGCTCAGGACAAGGCTCTGACCAAGAAGATTGTGGATGCAGCCCGCTACTTCGACATCCGGGTGCTCGATCATATCATCATCGGCAAGAACGATTATCTCTCGTTCCACGACGAAGGTTTAATTTAAAAGCAAATTTTTTGATATATTTACGTTTTAGCCTCGTAAAAGGTTAAAACGTAGTTAATTTTGTGCCTGTTTTTAAACTTAACCTCCATTCAAGCGTCAAAAGGACAAAGCAATTCGAAAAATAATAACCCTATAACAATGATGAATATGAAAAAGAAAATTTTAGGTTTCGCACTTATCGCAATGCTTGCAGTACTTCCCGCAGTAGCAAAGGATAACAGTGCAAAAGACGCAAAGAAAGACGCTCCCTGCTGCACTAAGACCGACTGCAAGAAAGAAGGCCCCAAGGCTCTCAACCCCTTCGAAGGTCTCAACCTGACCGAAGCTCAGAAAACCAAGCTTGCCGAACTCCGCAAGAACCGCGCAGAGCAAGCAAAGGCAAATAAAGAGCAGGCTAAGGCTGACAAAGATAAAGCCAAGAGCGAAAACCGCCAGGCCCGCCAGAACGGTAAGCGTGACTTCCTCAAGGAAGTGAAGGCTATCCTCACCCCTGAGCAGTACGTACAGTTCCTTGAAAACGAATTCGTAAATCAAGGCCCCCGACACAACTTCAACAAGAAGGATCAGAAAGGCCCCCGCGACGGTAAGCAACACAAAGGTCAGCGACCCGACCGCGCTCCCCGTCAGCAGAACCAGCCCAAGTAATTACAGATAAGCATACATTCTCCTCAACCCTCTATCTACAATCAGCAGGAGTGGCCCCTAATGCGGAGCCACTCCTTTAATTTTTGGTAAACCTGATGTATTAATCCAGTTTGAGAACAGCGAGGAAAGCCTTCTGGGGCACTTCGACCGAGCCGATCTGCTTCATGCGCTTCTTGCCTTTCTTCTGCTTTTCGAGGAGCTTTTTCTTTCGGGTGATGTCGCCGCCGTAGCACTTTGCGGTCACATCCTTACGCACAGCCTTTATAGTCTCGCGGGCTATGATCTTGGCGCCGATAGCGGCCTGAATGGCTATCTCGAACTGCTGGCG
Source organism: uncultured Bacteroides sp. (assembly GCA_964472555.1). Taxonomy (GTDB): domain Bacteria; phylum Bacteroidota; class Bacteroidia; order Bacteroidales; family Muribaculaceae; genus CAG-873. Next base: position 1,476 of record CAYYQS010000096.1, on the reverse strand, counting down.
CGGTATCAGCTCTTTCAGTTTCTCGCACATTCGACGGCCGAAAGTCACGGCATTGTCGGCATGTGTCAGAGTGGAAAGAGCGTCGACACTCTCGCCGTTGAGCAGGATGTCGAGCTTCACGAGCTTGCTCTCGCGGTAGTCGTGGATGTGGTAGTCGAACGAGGCGTATCCCTTCGAGATGCTTTTCAACTTATCGTAGAAGTCGATCACGATTTCTCCCAAGGGCAGGTCGAAAGTAAGCTCCAGGCGGTTGCCCGATATATATTCCTGCTTGATGAGTTCGCCGCGTTTGCTCAGGCAAAGAGTCATTATCGGGCCAATGTAGTCGGACGTAGTGATGATTGACGCACGGATATATGGCTCCTCGATGTGGTCGATAAGGGTAGGATCGGGAAGACCGGAAGGATTATGGACCTCGGTCATAGTTCCACGCTTGTCGTAGACTCGGTAGCTTACGTTCGGAACTGTCGTGATTACATCCATGTCGAATTCTCGGCCAAGACGCTCCTGAATGATTTCCATGTGTAGCAGTCCTAAGAAACCGCATCGGAAGCCGAAGCCTAATGCAGCCGAGGATTCGGGAGTGAATGTGAGCGATGCATCGTTGAGCTGAAGTTTTTCCAGCGACGAGCGCAGATTCTCGAAGTCTTCAGTCTCAATGGGATATACACCAGCAAAGACCATGGGTTTCACTTCCTCGAAACCGTCGATTGCTTTGTCGCACGGTCGCTCGACGTGGGTAATAGTATCGCCTACCTTCACCTCCTTGCTCGTCTTGATACCAGAGATGATATAGCCTACATTGCCAGCTGAAAGCTCGTTGCGAGGCGACATGTCAAGCTTGAGAACACCTATTTCATCGGCGTGGTACTCCTTGCCCGTAGCCACGAACTTCACGAAGTCGCCCTTGCGGATTGTACCGTTACCGATCTTGAAGTAAGCTATGATGCCTCTGAAAGGATTGAATACAGAGTCGAAGATAAGAGCCTGCAGAGGAGCATCGGGGTCGCCCTTAGGGGCAGGAACGCGTTCAACAATCGCTTTGAGAATTTCAGGAATACCGATTCCAGATTTTCCGGACGCGCGGATGATGTCCTCATGCTTGCATCCGATAAGGTCGACAATCTGATCTTCGACTTCCTCGGGATTGGCTGAATCAAGGTCGACTTTATTCACCACGGGAATAATTTCCAGATCGTTGTCGATAGCCATGTACAGGTTCGAGATAGTCTGTGCCTGAATACCCTGCGAAGCATCCACAAGAAGCAGAGCTCCCTCACAGGCGGCTATAGATCGGGATACTTCGTAAGAGAAGTCGACGTGTCCCGGAGTGTCGATCAGGTTAAGTATATACTTCTCACCGTCGAGCTCATACTCCATTTGTATAGCATGGCTCTTGATAGTGATACCCCTTTCTTTCTCCAGTTCCTTATCGTCGAGGACCTGTGCCTCCATATCCTTTGCCGAGATGGTATT
>CAYYQS010000095.1:0-9418 GCA_964472555.1 uncultured Bacteroides sp. | reverse complement strand
GTAAATTATAATCGCCCTTAATCATTTGGTGAGATCCGTTTATGAGCCAGCATCCCCGGTCGAAATCCGGACATTCTCGCCCTGCGGAGTAATATTGAATCTGTTCTCTTTGAACATGGGCGGCTTCTATCGTTTTGCGGGCATCAACGACCTCATATTCATATTTTTCCTCGCTTATAACAATGCCGTATTTATCAGTCCTATGTTTGCTGACAAGTTTAGGACCGCAGTCGGCTATGCGTGAAAGACCTGATATAGTCCGTTCTCTCAACCATAGACGACTAAATTCATTATGCGGCACAGCACTATCTTCAAATTTATACACCACAGTTTCTTCGGGAGAAATTTCTGTGACCTTATTATACCATATGGGAATTTCGCCAAAATCATAATCCATATAATGTGAGGAGGGATCAAGCCTTACCAATCTGCACTCCATTCCGTGGGCACTCTTCAGGCCGTCCATAGCCTCTACGGAAAACGAATTTTTAGTGTCATATACTGAAAGAAATGTCGTCGGCGTGGGTAGAGCTCTGACGGTGGCCTTACTATATTGGTATTCAACCTGTCGGGCAATGGTATCCGTTTTTGATGCCCGCATAACCACCTTTTTCAACCTAACTCCTCCACCTTCTTTGAATACCGGATTGGTCGAACTATGGATATCAGGATGATTTTCCTGAAAAGGTTCGAATTGATGCGCTTCATATTCAAACTCAGCCACACCCCCGCCGGGGTAAGTTATCTTCGCAAGAATATTGGCTTTCATTGCTTTTGTATCTACCTCACGGTCAGCAGCTCCTATTAGTTTGTGATAAGTGTTACTCTTACCTGCTTTTATTTGTATGTTCGGTGTTAGCAGTTGGTTCGTTTTGCCGTTATAATACCCCCACCAGTCCTGACTGTGAGAAGTATAGTAATCCCAATGGATGGAATTAAAATCCGTTTCATTATAGTAGTCGAAGCTATATGTTCCCGCCGATGCAAGATTCACGCTGCGTAGCAAGCCATAATGATAGTTATACGAGAGTGTAGCTATATTTACTCTCGTTGAAGTACTGTCGGATAGAAAAACTTCTGACAGCCACCTTTCTAATGGAACCGGCAGATTGTCCCTTTGATATTTGAAGTGAAGTTCTCCCGTTGGCATTTTCACCTTCTCAAGTCTCCGAACATTTTCTTGACTATTAATGACTACCCAATTGCTTATATGGCTTGCAAAAAACTCATTATATTGATTCTCTGTAATATAATCTTCACTTTTGTTCACAAACGAGTCGAAGAAGTTCTTACCGCCCTGATATGCACCCCCGACAGGATAGTGCGACTCCCATTGAAATTCTATCATCTGTCCGCAAGCCAGAGTAATAGACTGTAAATACCACCCGACAGGAACTTTATCACTATTATTAAAGTTAATATATTCGGTACTGTCAAAGTTCCCGCCATACTTATATACTTCTCCCGTAGGAGTGGTTAAAAGGAGGCTGCTTAAACCCTCATCCGAGCTCAACCGATAGTCCTCATCCCCGACGCATACAAAATCCATACCTCCATCCGATGTGTCAAGCACATAGTTAAGTACTTTATCCGGAAGCGCAATAGTAAAGATATCGGGCTGTGCGTCGCCAGAATCCTTGTAGGCACGTTTCATGCATTTGTATGCCATTAGCCAACCCTTATTTGTGTAAGATGGATGTCTCAGCCTTTCGACCATATTCTCGCTCTTCTCGTCAGGATGACCCATTATCATACGCGAAGCACGGAGCGCGGGCAGGAGTGTCCACCCATGTCCCACCGGGGTCGGCTCATCAAGCACCTTAACACCATTGCTCTTGTAAGAAAGTGTGATTGGCATCTGGAAGCCGTCAATCGATATGGTGTAAAGCGGTATCGAAAATTGCACTGCTCCGGTGAGCAGGGCCGGACGAGGCAATTGTTGCTCAATAACAGTTGCCGCATTTGGTACCGGCGGAAGGGGGTCTATCGCAGGCGACATGATCTCGCCACGAACAGATAAACCGACCACAAAGAACACTAAAATGTAGAGTATTCTTTTCATCGCCTGAACCCTTTCTTTATACTGAATTCAGGCTTACCGTCGAGCATTACCACTGCCAGATAGCTGCCCGGGGCAAGACCACTTGTGTCTAAGAAAACTGTCTCGCCGGAACCGGTAATACACTCACTGAATGCATAGAGATGCCCCATGGCGTCGAATACCGACACTTCGGCATGTACCACACCCACAGCCCCGAAACTTACCGTAACGCCGTCCTCGGAGATTTCCACCTTGGTTGCTTTAAGAACAGCACGCAGCAGTGCCTCTTCATCCGCATCATCCGTTGTGCCGCCAGTCTCCGGCAATCCGGCAGTGATAAAGAAGCGCGCATCCTTTCCGTTCTCACAATACTGGACGGCGAAAGGTAGTTTCGAGCCGGGGACATACCAGCGCCAGAAATCCAACTCGCACGTCAGACCGGGATCAGGCATGTCGGAGATCGTCGCACGATGTTCATGCACCTCAATTGCCGAAATAGTGTCGCCGGGTGCGAAGATAAAGCGTCCACGACGAGTCGCCGCGACATTCAATTCGCCATAAATGGAACCATGTCGTCCGTTTATGAACTGAGCGCTTCCCGAAAAAGAAGAATTGTGAGCATCATCACCCAAGGGTATGCCAGCAACCACCAGCGTATCACAGACAAGCACCCCCATATCACGCCCGGCTGTATAGCCCCGGAAATACACCGAATCGCCGCGTAGCAGATAAAGGTCGGTAAATCCGGGTCGCACACTCTCAAAAATGAGGCCGGACTCTCCAATGCTCACCGACGCACGGGCACGCGAATCAATCTCGGAAAGAATCGACGCATCCCACAGACAACCCTCCAGATGTTCCGCACTCATCGCCACCCGCTCCGATCTTAACCGATTTTTTTCAGCTGACGCTCCTAAAGCTATCGCCAGAAAGAAAATTGACAGAAAGATTCGTGCGGCCATGGTACATGATGATTGGTTTTCGCCGCTAAGATATCTATTTTCTTTCTATCTTACAAATCTGATTGAGATTTTTTGACATCAGTACAAGTTATTCTCCCAGGGATTGCATTTCGACGAGGCGGCGGTAGAAGCCTTTTGCGTCGGGAGCGAGGAGGTCGGCGTGGGTGCCACGTTCGACGATGCGGCCTTCGTGGAGGACGCAGATGAGGTCGGCGCGGCGGATTGTGGAGAGGCGGTGGGCGATGACGAGGGTGGTGCGTCCTTCCATGAGGCGGTCGAGGGCTTGCTGGACGAGGGTTTCGCTCTCGCTGTCGAGGGCCGAGGTTGCTTCGTCTAGGATGAGGATAGCGGGATTTTTGAGGACTGCACGGGCAATAGATATTCGCTGGCGCTGTCCGCCGGAGAGTCGGCAGCCGCGGTCGCCGACGTTGGTATCGTAGCCGTCTTCGGTGGCCATGATGAATTCGTCGGCGTTGGCTATGCGGGCGGCGGCACGGACCTGGTCGAGGGTGGCGCCTTCGACTCCGAAGGCTATGTTGTTGAAAATGGTGTCGTTGAAGAGGATCGCTTCCTGATTGACGTTGCCCATGAGTGAGCGGAGCTGGTGTACTTCGAGGCTGCGTACGTCGGTGCCAGCAACGCTGACTGCGCCTTTGGTGACGTCGTAGAAGCGTGGGATGAGGTCGGCCATTGTAGATTTTCCGCTGCCCGACTGGCCTACGAGTGCAACGGTAGCGCCGGGAGGGATGTCGAGGGATATGTCGGAGAGTACGTCGGTGTGGCCGTCGTAGGAGAAGGTGACGTCGTCGAAACGTACGCCCACGGGTGTTCCGGCGGGGGGTAGTGGCTTTGGATCGGCGGGGTCGGCGATGGGGTTGACTGCGCCGAGGATTTTGTCGACGCGGTCCATTGAGGCGAGGCCTTTCTGGATTGCGTAGCTTGCCTTGGAGAGATCTTTGGCCGGGTTTATGATGCTGTAGAAGATCACCATGTAGTAGATGAAGTCGGGGGCGTTGAGGGCAGATCTGCCTGAAAGGATGAGACTGCCTCCGAACCAGAGGATTATGGCAATTGCTGCCGTGCCGAGGAATTCGCTCATGGGGTGAGCGAGTGCCTGGCGGCGGCCCACTTTGTTGGAGAGGCGGTAGAACTGCTGGTTTTCGCCGTGGAAGCGCGAGCACATTTTATCTTCGGCATTGAATGCTTTGATGATGCGCAGTCCGCCGAGGGTTTCTTCGATAGTGGACATGAGTACGCCCCACTGGGTCTGTCCTTCGTAGGATGTGCGCTTGAGGCGCTTGCCTACTTTTCCCATGACGAGTCCGGCAACAGGGAGGAGGATGAATACGAATAGCGTCAGCTGCCATGATATGGCTATCATCATGCCGAGGCAGACGATGATCATGACGGGGTTTTTGAACATCATGTCGAGCGATGCCATGATCGAGTTCTCGATCTCGGCAACGTCGCCGCTCATGCGTGCCATTACGTCGCCTTTACGCTCGGCGGTGAAGAATCCGATAGGGAGTACGGTGATTTTGTCGTAGACGTAGTTGCGGATGTCGCGCACTATTCCTGATCGCATTGGAATTATGAAGTAGGAGCTGAGGTAGGCGGTGCCTGTCTTGAGGGCAGTGAGCACGACGAGGGCTGCTGCGAGTATGCCGAGTGTTGCCGATGCGCCGCATTGCTCTATGAGGAGCTGTGTGTAGTAGTAGAAGTTGTTGAATGCTACTTCTTTGATAGAGCCGTCGCTGAGGTGCATGTACACGTAGTGTGTCTCCCTGATCTTGAAGAGCATCTCAAGGATAGGAATGATGAGGGCAAAGGAGAAGAGGGTGAGAAATGCCGTGAGGAGGTTGAAGAGGATGTTGAGGGCAAGGCACTTCTTATATGGAGGGACAAACCGGCGGAGTAGTGTGAAGAATCCGTTCATTCGTGAGTGGGGTTGTGGTTGTGGATGTCAAAGTGTCATGCGGAGGCGCATCTGGTCGGGGATGAGGTTGTTGGCGCGCCGTCCGATGTTTTTAGCGAAACCGAGGGGACGGCCGTCGAAGCAGGGGGTGACGAAGCCTTTGGGGAGGCCTTCGGGCAGAGTCGAGAGACTTTCGCCGTGGAGGAAGCGGAGCGCTCCGTCGAGGTCGAGTTCAAAAGCAGGGAATGAGCAGGGGATGAGGTCGGCACTGAGTGCGAGCTCGTGGAGGGGGGCAAGGTCGCGGCCTTTGAGCTCGGCAACCGGAAGGCCTCCGCGGAGGAGTGTCACTGCCGAAGCGAGCTTATCGATAAACGGGGCATGGAGGCGCGGCCGAAGTTCGATGCGACCTGCGGTATCCGTTTCGATGAAGCGGTCGGCTCCGGCTACGTGGCTGCGTGCGAAGTCGCCGCAGGGCTTGGTCTTCTTTTCTTTGTATTCTGCGCGGGCGCCCGATCCGGGCTTGCGCATGGCTGCGATGAAGATGCCTTCGCCGCGGATATGGCCGGGTGTGAAGCGGTAGCAGTGGTTGGGTGTGGAAATGCCTTTAAGGACTCCGGTGAAGGTGTCGAGGCCGAGGTCGATGCTTTGTGCGCCGAGGGTGTCGACAAGGAAGGCGATATTTTCTTCGTTCTCGGAGCGGTTGAATGTGCATGTGCTGTAGATGAGTACACCGCCGGGACGTAGAGCCGTCCAAAGGTCGGAGAGAATCTGGCGCTGAGTTGCGGCGCATGATTCGACGAGGCTTTCCGACCATTGAGCGACAGCCTCGGGCTCTTTGCGCATCATTCCCTCGCCTGAGCATGGTGCGTCGACAGCAATGATATCGTAAGCGTCGGCGAGGCGGCTGAAGCGGGATGCATCACCTCGTGCAACGGCTACGTTGGAGGCTCCGTATTTTGCGATATTCTCGTAGAGAATGTTGGCGCGGTGGCGGTCGAGTTCATTGGCCACGACGAAGTCGTCGGGTCGGAGGGCTTCGAGAGCGGAGATGGTCTTACCTCCGGGGGCGGCGCAAGCGTCGAGATAGCGGAGAGGATTTTCATCGAAAAATCTCTCCACAATCCGCCTGACGGCCTCGGTATAAATCATCGACGATGCTTCCTGAACGTAATAGAGGCCCTGATGCCATGCGGGATCGGCGGCGAAAAGCGGACGTTCGGCAAGATACATTCCTTGCGCACACCAGGGCACGAGGTCGGCTCCGGAGGGAGGTATGCATCCTTTCAGCGTATTGTAGCGTACGCTCACCTGCGGGGGAGTGTCGAGGGCATCAAGCAAGGGCCGGGCGAAATCTTCGCCGAGCGCATGCAACATGTCGATAAACTTGGGAGGTAATTCTGCTTTCACTCCACAAAGTTACGAAAAAATTTAATGCTATTTATCGGAAGCATCCTGCCAGCCGCCACCGAGGGCTTTGTAGAGCTGGACGAGTGCGAGGTATTCGTCGCGGACGGCATTGCTTACGCCTACCTGGGCGTCGAAGTAGCGACGCTGGGCGTCGAGGACGTCGATGTAGTTTATCACACCCATATTATACTGCGCGTATGCGAGGCTTGCATATTGGCGAGCTGCTTCGAGGAGTTCGCGTCGGCGAGCGGTGGTCTGGCGCATATTGCGGAAAGTGACTGCGGCATCGTCGACTTCCTGAAATGCGGTCAGGACTGTCTGCTCGTATTTATAGCGCGACTGGTCGTAGGCAGCAATGGCGGCGCGGTATTTGCGTTTGTTACGTCCGAAGTCGAGGATTGTGCCGGTGATACTTCCTACTACGTAGGAGAAGGGAGAGCGGAAGAGGTTGGCGAAGTCGTTGTCTTCCGCACCACCCGTGAGACCGATGCGGAGCTTGGGAAAACGGTCGGCATAGGCTACTCCTACTCCTGCGAGGGCGCTTCGGAGCGATGCTTCGGCGGCGCGGATGTCGGGCCGACGCTGCAGCAGGGTGGAGGGGAGGCCGAGGGGGATAGTTTCGGGAATAGGTTCTTCGAGCATGAGGTTGCTGCGCGACAATTCTTCTGCCGGGAATCGGCCCATGAGGAGTGTGATAGCATTTTTCTGTACTTCGATGCGTCGTTCGAGGCCGGGTATAAGTGATGCTGTGGTGGCATATTCCACCTGAGCCTGGCGGTAAACTGTCTCGGGGGTGAGACCGCCCTCGAAGCGGAGTTTTGCTTTCTTGAGGTTCTCTTCGCGTGTGAAGAGGGTTCGTCTGACGATAGATAGCTCGTTGTCGAGAGCTATGAGATTGAAATAGGCAGTGGCAGCCTGTGCGATGAGAGAGATTCGGAGTGCGCGTCGGTTCTCTACTGATGCAAGGAAATCGGCCTGGCCTTTCTTTCGTGCCCAGCGGAGGCCACCCCAAAGATCTGCTTCCCAGCTTATAGAAGCTTTTAGTCCTATCTCGGGGTCGATGATATCATTTTCGTGATAGTACTTGTTTGTCTCGCGGTTTGCGTATGCGTTGGCCGAAATGGTTGGGAAGAAGTTAGCGGCAGTGAGGCCATAAAGCTCCCGTAGACGGTCGACGGTGGCACCTGCGGCTGCCAGGTCGCGGTTATGGTCGAGGGTCTCAGAGATAATATATACCAAAGAGGAATCGGAGTATACCTTCCACCAGTCGATGTCGGCCAGAGTAAGGGAGTCGGTGGTATTGCCGCCGATTGTCTGAGGGATGTCGAGCTGAGGCTTGGTAAGGTTTCTCACGCCGGAGCATGATGTGGCACCGAGCATTATGATTGCGGCGAGAGCGCAGAGGATAGTATTCTGGTGTTTCATTTCGAACGGTGTTTGCGGCGGTTGGTGAGTTTATTTACCATTACAAAGAAGAAGGGCACGAAAATGATGCCTACGGTCACAGCCACAAGCATGCCGAAGAAAACGCCGGTGCCTATGTCGCGGCGCGCGGCGGAGCCGGGTCCTGAAGCCGTGACGAGCGGCAGGAGTCCGAGCATGAATGCGAGAGATGTCATGACGATAGGCCTGAATCGCAGCCGCGCGGCGGTGAGGGCTGCGCGAGCGGCGTCGACACCTTTCTCGACTTCTTCCTTGGCGAATTCGACAATAAGAATAGCATTCTTTGCCACGAGACCGACGAGCATAACGAGACCGATCTGGAAGTAGACGTTATTCTCGAGGCCGCAGAGGGCCACACCCGCGTAAGCTCCCACTCCTGCGACAGGCAGCGAGAGGATGACGGCAAGAGGCACCGACCAGCTCTCGTAGAGGGCTGCAAGGAAGAGGAATACGAAGAGGAATGCGAGGCCGAGGACTACTGCGGTATTTCCGCTGCCATGCTTCTGCTGATAGGAGAGTCCCGACCATTCGACTCCGATGTCGGACGGCAGATGTTCGGCGACGATTTCTTCGAGTTTATCCATTGCCTGGCCGGTGGAGTAGCCGTGAGCGGCTTCGCCGGAGATAGTGGCGGCATTGAACATGTTGAAGCGTCCTACGGTGCCTGGTCCGGCGGTATAGTAGCTTGTGCCGAGCGAGGTGACGGGCACCATGTTGCCGTCGCGTCCGCGCACTGAGAAGAGGCTGAGATTGTTGCGGTTTGCACGGTAGGGAGCCTCGGCCTGAAGATATACGCGGTAAATGCGGTTGAACATGTTGAAGTCGTTGACATATACCGAACCGGTGAATGCCTTCATGGTGGAGAATATATCGCTCATGGGCACTCCCTGCAGCTTAGCGCGGTCGCGGTCGACATCGAAGAATAGCTGAGGGATATCAGACTGGAGCGAGGTGGAGAGGGAAGAGAATTCCTTGCAGGCAGCTGCATAGTGCTTGAGGGTGTCGACTGCCCGGGCGAGGTCGGTATACGAGGCGTCGCCGCGTGCCTCGAGCACCATTTCGAATCCGCCGGAGGTTCCGAGGCCGGGGATAATGGCGGGAGTAAAGAAGTAGACGTTTGCCTCGGGGTACTGCGAGATTTCGGTGCGTATACGCTCGCGTAATTCCGCAAGAGAGTTGGTGCCACGCTTGTCGGCTTCCTTGAGGATTACGGTGAGTGTGGAGTGCGACTGGTTGGTGCCTGTGCGGGGTGAGGAACCGGTGACGTTGAGCACGTATTCCACATCGGGGTCGGACTGGAGGAAGGTGATTGCCCGGTCGGTGACTTCGCGTGTGCGCTCTATTGTGGCGCCCTCGGGGAGCTCCAGCTCGACGGTGAAGTAGCCTTGGTCTTCGGGCGACATGAAGCTTGAGGGTACAAGAGCGTTGCCCACATATATGGCTACGAGCGCAAGCCCGAAGGCGGCGAGCATACGCCGCGGATGACGGAGTGACCGTCCGATCATCTTGCAGTAGAAGCGGTTGCCGCGGGCAAGCCAGTAGTTGATGAGGCGGAAGAAGCGAGGCTTCCTTCGTCCGTTGTCGGGGCGGAGCAGCATTGAGCACATCACAGGCGAGAGGGTGATTGCCACGATTGTGGAAATGATGACC
>CAYYQS010000094.1:0-9483 GCA_964472555.1 uncultured Bacteroides sp. | reverse complement strand
AAAAACAAAACACGCGGCCAAACCGAAGGCTGACAGCGTGCTGGTGTATCCCCGTGGGGAGTCGAACCCCAATCGTCGGAACCGGAATCCGATATTCTATCCATTGAACTACGGAGACTTTTATAGGCTTACGGAGTGCAAAAGTAATTCTTTTTTTGTAGTTTTGCAAAATATTTGGAGAGAAATATGAACGTAAAAATCGACTCCTCATGGCAGGCACCTCTGCGCGCGCAATTTGATTCTCCTTATTTTGAGAGTCTTACCACCTTCGTACGCCAGCGCTATGCCGCTACGGAGGTCTACCCGGCTCCCGGTCGTATCTTTGCCGCTTTCGATGCATGTCCGTTCGATAAAGTCAAGGTAGTGATCTTAGGGCAGGATCCTTACCACGGCCCCGGTCAAGCCAACGGCCTGTGCTTCTCCGTTGCTCCCGGCATTCCATTTCCGCCTTCGCTCGTGAATATTTTCAAAGAAATGGCCGACGATATGGGTTGCCCCGGATATCGGCCTGAGTCGGGCGATCTGTCATATCTCGCGGCACAAGGAGTGCTCTTGCTCAACGCAACACTCACTGTAGAGGCACATTCGCCCGGAGCTCATCAGGGTAAAGGGTGGGAAACGTTCACCGACGCCGCAATTGAAGCCCTCAATCGCGGACGCGAGAACATCGTTTTCCTCCTCTGGGGCAGTTACGCGATCCGTAAAGGAGCTCTTATCGACCGCGGGAAGCACCTTGTGCTCACCTCACCGCATCCGTCACCACTGTCGGCGCACCGCGGGTTCTTTGGCAACCGTCATTTCAGCCGTGCCAACGAATACCTCGTTGCCCATGGCAAAGAACCGATAAAATGGCTATGAGAAAGATCTTCGTTCTCTTCCTCTTCCTTTCAGCGCTAATTGCGGCTGCGCGCCCCGTCGACACCATGACCGGAGTATTTTCAGAGCGTATAAAATCTCTACAGGTACGGCTGGAAGGCGACGACTTCGCCATGCCGATAGCAGTGCTGAACACACCCGACCGAATCACCATTTCTTTCGATCATCTCGATGAGGACCGCGAATATTTCCGCTACTCCCTCACCCACTGCAACGCATCGTGGCAGCCCTCGGGCCTCGTTGACAGCGAATTTCTCGACGGTTTCAACGAAGGAACGATTGACGACTACGACTTCTCGCGAGGTACGACAGTGCACTATGTGCATTATTCCCTCACGATTCCAAACGAGCAGGTCTCGCCCACAATTTCAGGAAATTATCTCCTGAAGATTTATCCTGAAAGCGACCCTGATTCAATCCTTCTCCAATGTCGGTTCATGATGAGCGAAGATATTGCTCCTGTAGCCCTGCAGGCCTCAGCTCAGACCGATATCGACTATAACCGCAGCCACCAGCAACTATCGATCATTGTCGACACCGAGCGCGCCAACATCGAAGATCCTTTCAACGACCTTCTCATAGTCGCCAACCAAAATGGACGGCTCGACTCAGAAGTCGCTATCCGTCAACCGCTCCGCATGCAGGGACGCAGAGTGATCTACGAACATCAGCCGCAGCTCATTTTCGAGGCAGGCAACGAATACCGTCGCTTCGAGGCGGTCAGCGACACCTATCCGGGAATGGGAGTGGAGAACATTGAGTATTTCTCGCCATACTATCACTACACTCTCTACACCGACGAGCCGCGCAACGAAGATAATTACAGCTACGATCAGACCCAGCACGGCCGTTATTTCGTCCGCAACTACAACTCATCGTCTTCCGATACCGAAGCCGACTACGGTGTAGTCCACTTCTCACTCGATATTCCCGAAATGCCGGGAGCTATGATCTTCCTCGACGGCGACTTCGTGCAGCGACGATTCGACGATAATTCGCGCTTGCAGTTCAACTACGCCACCGGCCGATATGAGCGCTCTATGCTGCTCAAGCAGGGTGCCTACAACTACCGATATCTCGTTGTACCACCCGGTGCACGCCGGGGCTACACCGACCGCATTGAGGGTGACAAGTACCAGACTGTGAACGAATATAATGTAAGGGTCTACACCCGCCGCCGCGGCGAGCGTTACGACCGTCTCATAGGGTCGGCGTCATGTATTAACAATCTCTGAATCATGCTTCAAATCAAAGATACACTGGTGAGCCTCGATCTCGCCGAGAAATATTTCTGCTGCGACCTCGACGCCTGCAAAGGTGCCTGCTGCCTCGAAGGCGATGCCGGAGCACCGCTTGAAGAAGGCGAAGCCGACAAAATACGCGAAATTCTGCCTGAAATATGGGATGACCTTCTCCCGGCCGCACAGCGGGAAATCGAAGCGACAGGCGTAAGTTACACCGACTCCGAAGGCGACGAAGTGACGTCGCTCGTAGAAGGTGGAAACTGTGTTTTCTCCACTCTCGACGAAAACGGAGGGTGGATCTGCGCCATTGAGCGGGCCTACCGCCAGGGGCGCATTGATTATTACAAGCCTATATCATGTCACCTCTACCCTGTTCGCCTAAAGAAATACGACGGCTTCACGGCAGTGAATTTCCACCGCTGGAAGATCTGTAAGGCGGCAGAAGTCCTCGGGCGCGCAAAAGGACTGAGAGCTTACCGCTTCCTCGAAGGTCCTCTGCGCCGACGATTTGGCGACGAATGGTACGACGAACTCGCTCTTACTTGCGAGGAATGGCTCAAGAGCCCCGACTGTAAAGGCTGAAAACTATCTGAGTTCCGACGGCACCGGTTCATCAAGAGGCTGACGGATTGCCGGAACCTTGCGCACGGCTTTCTTAACCTCTTTCTTCTTCCTTTTCACAGTTTTGACAGAATCGGCGACAGAATCGATTTTAACAACCGCTGCCGGAGCGGCTTCGGCTTTGTGCGCTGAAGGAGTCGGAGTAGTACCGATGCTGTAGCAGAGGCGCGCAACTGCGGCCACAGCTACTATCAGCAGTGCTATCAAAAGCTCTTTCCGCGCCCTTCGATCCTTGGCCATATCAGAGATAGTTGAACACCAGAATCAATCCTATCAAAATGGGAGCGACATATTTGACTATCGCTACCACAATTCCGTTGGACCACGACTTATTGGTGCCATTGTTGGCAAGTTCGTCGATAAGCAGGCGCTTCGGCCCGAACCAACCCATGTACAGACACACTCCTATCGATACCACAGGCAGAAGAATGTTTGTGGTAAAACTGTCGAGAAGATTGAAAATCGTCAGTCCAAGAATCTTAAATTCAGCCAGACTTCCGAACGACAACGAGCATGCCGCGCTCAGCAGAAGCAATGGCAGCATTACGGTGAAGACGGCGCGTCGGCGGCTCATTCTGAATCTGTCCTGCATCATCGCGATTGCCACCTCGGCAAGAGAAACCGTGGATGTAAGAGCCGCAACGAGCAGAAGCAGAAAGAAGAGCGACGACCACAATCCTGACCATGGTAGTTGTACAAACACCTCGGGAAGAGTGACAAACACGAGCGTGGCGCCTTCAAGAGTCTCGTTGTCGAGTCCGAAGCTCTTCACGGCCGGGAAGATTATCAGGCCCATTAGCACTGCTACGAGCAGGCTAAGGAGAGCCACAATCACCGAAGTGCGTGTGAGTTTAGTATCGGCAGGATAGTACGAACCGTAGGTAATGAGAATGCCCATGCCGAGGCTCAGGCTGAAGAACGCCTGCCCGAGTGCATTGATTACTACCGACATGTCGATCTTCGAGAAATCGGGCGAGAGGAAGAAAGCGACTCCCTCGCCCGCATCGGGCAGAGAGAGTGTGAAGCATACCATACCTACGAGTATCACAAAAAGAATGGGCATGAGCACGTTAGATAGCTTTTCGATTCCTTTCTGCACACCTCCGAGGAGCACGGCAATGTTGATACCGATCAGAGCGTAAGTGTACATCAGCGGCTTTAAGTCCGAACCAACGTAATTATCCATTTTGGCATTGAAGTTCTCGCGGAGAGCATCGGTATTTCCGGCAAGCAGGTCGGCGGTGCCCGAGTAGAGACCACAGGTTATACTTTCCACCAGATATTCAAGCGTCCAACCCGCCACAACCATATAGTAGCAAATGATGAGATACGACGCCAGAACGGCAAACAATCCTACTATCCACCACCAGCTGCCGGGTGAAAGTTTTCTGAATACGCCGATAGCGTCGGAGCGTCCGCCGCGGCCCAGAGAGAATTCAGCGAGCATCACCGGGATGCCGAGGCACAGCACGCAAACGATGTATAAAATCAGAAATGCGGCGCCACCATTGGCCTGCGTTTCGCCGGGGAAGCGCCATACGTTTCCTAATCCTATGGCCGAGCCGACAGTGGCGGCGATGAGACCTATTTTTGTACCGAATTGTTTTTTTGCTGACATATATGAGATAGACTGGATTGGAATAGCGGCGACAAAATTAAACTTAATTATCGTAAAATCAAAGTCGGATTGAGATTTTCTCAGAAATAATTACTAACTTTGCACCACCGAAGGCAAGTGCCTCAGAGCACCTGTCTACCGACAAGAAACAATCCAAATTAATTCTATCAATAATGGTAAGTTATAAAGAACTCGGCCTCGTGAACACCCGCGAAATGTTCAAGAAGGCTATCGAAGGCGGCTATGCAATCCCCGCTTTCAACTTCAACAACATGGAGCAGCTCCAGGCTATCATCAAAGCTGCTGCTGAAGAAAAGTCACCCGTTATCCTTCAGGTATCCAAGGGTGCACGTAACTATGCCAACGCTACTCTTCTGCGCTACATGGCTCAGGGTGCTGTTGAATATGCAAAAGAACTCGGCTGGGAAAATCCCCAGATCGTTCTTCACCTCGACCACGGTGACAGCTTCGAGCTGTGCAAGAGCTGTATCGACAGCGGCTTCAGCTCTGTGATGATCGACGGTTCACACCTCCCCTACGAGGAGAACGTTGCTCTCACAAAGCAGGTTGTAGACTACGCTCACAAGTATGACGTGACTGTAGAAGGTGAGCTCGGCGTTCTCGCCGGTGTTGAAGACGAAGTTTCTTCCGACCACCACACCTACACCGACCCCGAAGAAGTGATCGACTTCGCTACCCGCACCGGCTGCGACTCTCTCGCTATCTCTATCGGTACCTCTCACGGTGCTTACAAGTTCACACCCGAGCAGTGCACCCGCAACGAAGAAGGCAAGCTCGTTCCTCCTCCTCTGGCATTCAACGTGCTCGACGCCGTTATGGCCAAGCTCCCCGGCTTCCCCATCGTACTCCACGGCTCTTCTTCAGTTCCTCAGGAAGAAGTTGATACTATCAACATGTTCGGCGGCAAGCTCCCCGACGCTATCGGTATCCCCGAAGAGCAGCTCCGCAAGGCTGCCAAGAGCGCCGTTTGCAAGATCAACATCGACTCCGACAGCCGTCTTGCAATGACCGCAGCTATCCGTCGCGTCTTCGCTGAAAAACCCGCTGAGTTCGACCCCCGCAAATATCTTGGTCCCGCTCGCGACAACATGGAGAAACTCTACCGTCACAAAATCGTGAACGTGCTCGGTAGCAAGGGCAAAGCTTAATCTGTCCACTCCGTAGCATAAGCTTATAAAGGCCATGGTGAGCACGCTTCAAGCGTTGATCTCCATGGCTTTTTTTCAGCTAAATCTCTCTATGCAAGCCACGAAAGAAATAAAGATAAATTTCGAACGCCGTACAAGCGATTTCATAGCCACTCAAGGTCTTCTGCACTCAGGAGCTCCGGTTGTGGTAGCTCTCAGCGGAGGCGCCGATTCGGTGGCATTGCTTGCCGTGCTCATAGCCTTAGGTTATGACTGCCGCGCGGCCCACTGCAACTTTCATCTTCGCGGAGAAGAGTCGATGCGCGACAGCCGTCATTGCCATGAACTGTGTGCGAAGCTCGGAATAGACCTCTACGTCCGCGATTTTGATGTCGAAAGGCGTCGGCGCGAGCATCCGGGAGAGTCGGTTGAAATGGCTTGCAGAGAATTGAGATATGCTTGGTTCGCAGAGCTTCTCGACCGAGAAGGCGCCCAGGCGGTGGCCGTAGGTCATCACAAGGAAGACCGTGCGGAGACTTTCATGCTCAACCTCATGCGTGGAAGCGGCATCAGCGGTCTGACTTCCATGCGGGCGCGGAGCGGTTCTGTGGTGCGTCCTCTTCTTTCTTTTACGCGGGAAGAGATTGAGGCTTATGTTGAGGCCTGCGGACTGAGTTTCATCACCGATAGCAGCAATGCATCCGATGCTCATAGGCGCAACCGGTTGCGCAACCGTGTTTTCCCTCTTCTCGAAGAGATGTTCCCTGGGGCGATTGAGTCGGTGCTCCGCACTATTTCTCACCTTGAGGCGGCCGGAGATCTTTATGCTGATGCGGTGGCGGAAAGGCGAGAACGGTATTTTTCCGACAGCCGACATATCGATATTGAAAACCTCCTCATGGCAGAACCTCAGGCTGCTACTTTGCTTTTTGAGTTTCTGCGTCCGCTCTCTTTCACCTACACTCAAGTGTGCGATATGCTTGCTGCAGGAGGGAGCTCCGGCGCTGTCTTTCATTCTACCGACGGCGAGACCGTGGCAGAGATCAACCGCGGGAAGCTTGCGATTTCTGATGCGAGCCGACTGAAGCTTTCGGCCGGAGAATGCTTTACCGTCAATCCCAGACATGATATTTCCGAGCCTATACATATTGCAGTAACATCGGGTGACGTAGTTTTCTTCAAACCTGAAGGTCTTGGACCGACAGTGGCCTATCTCGATGCAACAGCCCTCGAAGGGAACGCATTGTGGGAGCTCCGGCACTGGCGCAGAGGCGACCGTATGGTGCCTTTCGGTGCCCGGAAATCAAAGCTCGTCAGCGATCTCTACGCGGCAGCCCGGTTTTCGGCAGAGCAGAAACGGACCACGTGGATTCTTACCCGAAACGATGAGATTGTGTGGATTCCGGGGCTGAGAAATTCGGCATTGTTCGCGGTCGGCCCGGGAACCAAACGCTTTCTACGGCTTCAACTTCTTAGTTCATAATTATTATTTACCGATATCTAACCTTTTCATGACTAACTATATAAAGACATTTGCCTGTTTAGCGGCAATCGCTTCTTCTTTTCAGGCCCTTCATAGTGCCGATATAGTGAGTACCGGGGCCTACCGGTGGCACGGCGATACGATTTCGCAAGCGGAATTCTTCGCTACGGCACCGTCGGAATACGAAATTATCTCGACCTACTCGGCCCAGCCAGGCTATGGATTTCCGATCAACAAGGAGTGGAAACTTAAGAACGATATAAGTTCTTACCCCCGACTTACAACACCCAACACCCTTCATGCCGCCATATACAACATGGGACTTGATGAGATGGTGAATGCCGTAGAACCCGACACGACGCTCCGCACGGGCAAGGAGTGGGCCGGAGTGTGGACGCGCGATGTGTCGTATTCTATCCTCCTTTCCATGGCTTATATGCAACCTGAAGCTTCTAAGATCTCTCTGATGAAGAAGGTGTCGCCCGCAGGAGTCATCATTCAGGATACCGGCAGTGGCGGGGCCTGGCCGGTGAGCTCCGACCGCGAGATATGGACTATAGCTGCCTACGAGCTCTATAAAGTGACGGGCGACCGTGCGTGGCTGGAATATATCTATCCGATAATCAAGAAGTCGCTCGACGATGATGCGCTCACGGTTCATTCGTCCGACGGGCTTGTTCTTGGCGAAACATCATTTATCGACTGGCGCGAGCAGAGCTATCCGCGGTGGATGCAGACTGCCGACATCTATGCCTCGCGTGCACTCGGAACGTCGGTGGTACACGCTCAGGCGCTGCGTACTCTTGCCGAGATAGCAGCCGAGCTCGGGCATAAAAACGAGGTAGCAGGCTACATAGAGCGTGCCGAGGCTATCGAGAACGCTATCAATGAGCAGCTTTGGCTCGAAGACAAGGGTTACTACGCGATGTACGACTACGGCCGCAATTATCCTGTAGTCAATCCACGCGCCGAGACTCTGGGCGAATCGCTCGCAATCCTCTACGATGTGGCTTCGCCGGAACGAGCACGCACTATTACGGAGTCGAATCCTACTACACCCTTCGGAGCAGCGATTTTCTTCCCTCAGATTGCCGACATGCCTCCGTACCACAACAACGCTCTATGGCCTTGGGTCGGTGCTTACTGGGCGATAGCAAATGCAAAAGCGGGCAACGAACAGGGCACACTCGAAGCTATCGGGGCGGTGTTCCGTCCGGCAGCCCTCTTTGCCACTAACAAAGAGAATTTCGTGCTTGACAACGGAGATATCGCCACCGAGCTCAATTCATCGAATATGCTCTGGTGCCTCGCCGGAAATATCGCAATCACGAACCGTATTCTCTTCGGGATCAACTTTGAGAAAGACGGTCTGGCGTTCCGTCCGTTCGTTCCTGAAGCTTTGGGCGGAGAGCGTACTCTTGAGAATTTCAAATACCGCAACGCTACGCTTGATATCACCGTCCGTGGGTTTGGCAACGAAATCAAATCGTTTACTCTCAACGGCAAGGAGCACAAACCGTTCATCCCCTCCAACATCAAGGGACATAATAAGATAGTGATAACTCTTGCCGACAATAAGCCCGCGCCGATGAAGGTGAACCATACAGCTAACGTGAAGGCTCCTCTCACTCCGATAACTCGCATCGTCGACGGCGAACTCAGCTGGAATCCTATAGAATATATTGCCGGATACAAGGTGCTTCGCGACGGCAAACCAGTTGCTACTACGCGCCAGACTACCTTCCCGGTAGATATTCCCGGAGAATATCAGGTTATTGGCATAGCTGCCGACGGCACTGAGGGCTTTGCGTCCGAGCCGCTGTCTTCACGCAAAAGCACGCACCTCCAGCTGAGCGGAGAAGGTACCGCAATGAATTCGAAGGAAATCTCCTATCTGCCAGAATCGCCCGTTGAAGGATTCAAGGGCGCCGGATTTGTTGAGATAGACCAGACTTCGGCTCCAGTCAGTGTAGAATTCGACGCACCCTCCGACGGTATATATTCTTTCGCAGTTCGTTATGCCAATGGCAACGGCCCCGTAAATACTGAGAATAAGTGTGCTATCCGCACTCTCAGCATCGACGGTGAGCGCACCGGTATCATTGTTATGCCGCACCGCGGTGTAGCCAACTGGAATGACTGGGGACACTCCAACTATCTCAAGACTCCCCTCAAGGCCGGTAAACACACCATAAGCATCGACTACCGCCCGGAGAATGCCAATATGAATCTTAACACGAATCATGCACTCATCGACGAGATAATCGTAGAAAAGCTCAACTGATTTTTCTGATAATTTACCGCAATGTCAAAGTTCTCTTCGCTGCGGGGCGTGAGACAATAGAGTGAAACTCTATGCTCTCATCGTGTGCGGGGCAGCTGCCGCGTAGGTGTAGAAGATGAGTTGCTCCGGTGGGAGACTCGGCTTCTTGGGTGGTGGTGAAGAGACTGGGAATAGATATATGACCCGATGCCGGGGAGCTTCCTTCACAG
>CAYYQS010000093.1:0-9882 GCA_964472555.1 uncultured Bacteroides sp. | reverse complement strand
TCACGTGAGGGCTTCCGTTGAGCAGCAGCACTTTGTATCCTTCGCTCATATCAGGGGTAGTTTAGAAATTCTTCATTATCAACAACTCCCGCGGCCCGGTGGTTCGGGCACAGCAGGCATGACGTAAAAAGAATTCTTCTTCGAAAAGAAATACGGCCGCCGCTGACGCCCTGTTAGCAAAAAAAGCTCACCAGATGCGCCTTTCGGCGCCCGGTGAGCTGGCGTGGACTAAGAATTAAATAAAGTGAATAGATAGCTCTAATTAACCCTATAAAAAGCACGAATACGATTTACGTTGGTTCGTCTTTGGTACCCATCTTGACCACTACTACTTTGAGTGTAATCAATAGTAGTTCCGTTTAACTTAACTCCTGTTGCACGGGCATAAGTTGTCGCAGTTGATCCGACCCATTCATATGCTCCTTCATTAGCAGCGGATGCAGACCAATAAAGGTTTTGACGGAAAAAAGTAAAGAGGCTATAATAGTTAACGAGTGCTACTTCGAGTTCGCTAATTCCTGGCATGTACCAACCTTTGTTACCTGAGACTGCTGCTGTACCGTTAGTATTACGTTTATTCTTACCATAGCAATAATGAAATGCAGATGCGGGTTCTTTATCATTAAAGAGTTTTACAGTATTTAGTGATGCTGAACCGTTCCTATTGATAGCCCATTGAGTCATAGCAAAAGCTTCATTTGTTAAGTATACTTGATAGTAATTGCTAGTACCAGTAGGGTTATTGAATCCGTTGGGATTTAGTATATTCCTATAAATGACATCAACCCCATTAAACCCCCATGGGAGTCCTGAGTAGAGCTCTCCAGGGCTTTCATGCTTGTCAAGAGGATCATTATGCTCAAGATATTCCTCGTAATACTCCATCCATGTATTAACTGTACCATTCCTATAACCAGATACTTTCAGCAGGGCTCTTTGTTCGATATCAAGCGTGAAGGTACGATGATCACGCACCTCGTTGGTGTTTTTATCCCGTTGATAATAGTCCACGTCGATAGTAGCTGTGCGAGGTCCATACTCGTCTTCAGAGACGTCGTTGCTCGTTGGCACATTCTCATCAATGTAGAAGTAGATTCGCGAGCGGGAACCATCTGCTTGGGAATCGTCAGAGGTTCCTCCACGCACTGTTATCTGCCAGCCGTGCTGCTTGCCATCTGCTTCTCCATTTTCTTTCAAAGTATTGGTCACCAAATCAGTGGTGAAGTAATCGCGCGCGCCGTTCCCGAATTTCCAGCCGCTGGCTTCCATGCCGGTTACTCTATTACGGGTCCAACGAGGAATCTTTTCCATGCGGATCCAGTTTCCGTTCTTGTTACCGTGATCCCTTATAGTAAAGGTCACTTCGCTTGTCCAGTCCACATTATCAGGCTCTTCGTTTTCGCGAAGCATGAACCATACGTCCATCGGTAGCGCCGTAGCATGAGCATCTACCATTCGCTCGTTGATGATGGAAAGGTAGATAGGATTATCCGAGCGCACGTTTACGCGACCATCGAATGTGAAGACATTGTCGGTTGAGTTGCGGATATAGTCGAGTCCCTGGATTACGATATTATTATCGTAGCAGTGGTTACGCTTCACCATAAAGTCGGTTTCAGAGTTCGCGCCCATATAGATAGTGAACTGAGCCTGATAGGTCACTTCCTGGTCGGTCGTATATTCGCCTTTGAGAATAAGCGCTGAAGCGCGGTTATCGTATGCGATTTTAGGTTTCCAACGCTGGCGGTCTTCCTCTTTTACGCCGTCGGGGTAGTCGGGGATCACCTTTGGATCGCTCACATCACCGGGATAGTAAGCCGTGTTTCCGTCTTCGTCCTCGTTGTCTTTTAGAGCGCTATAGTTAGGAAGATTTATATTCTCGTACGTGTAGTAAGAGAAAGTCTGCGCTTTGGAGTCGCGATTTATCGTGATCGGTAGTCCCTTAGTGGTAGTATACTCGTGATCCTCAGCCTTGCATTCATAGTGCTCTGCATCAGTAGAAGGAGTTCCCTTGCTGTGATACATTGGAGCTGACGTCACATTATAGCTATCTAAGTATTCTGCGTAATTTACAGGTTTACGCTTTCCGCCATCTTTGAATGCTCCATCGCAGGGGGTGAAAGGCACAGCGATGGGCATATTTTTAATACCGTATTCCGTAATTCGGAGCACAGGGAAGTCGGGAGTATATTGCTTGGGCTCGAGTTTCACCGAGATATTGACTTTTGCCATCAGAGCGGTAAGATTCAGAATCAGACCTTCGTCAGGTTTCTCGGAAAGATCGATGCCTTTCCCTTCATTGTCGTATTCTCCGATCATAGGCATGCCGGCTAGGGGAAGTTGCGTAATATCATCTTGCTCACTATCAGCTCCCAGGCGGATACGCGGATAGTAGATCCAGTTCTTCAGGTCATCGTAGCAGGTGATTTCATAAGGTGTGCCCCCGGCATCGCGACTATTTTGCTGGATGCGGCCGAAGGGGGTATCCTCAGTTTTGAATGTGTTGGCTTCGTCGTAAGAGTCTACAGCCTCGTCGGTGGCATCGATGTTGGCAATAGCCACTATCCGGATATTATCGCTCCCTTCATTAAAGAGCGTTTCGCCGTCAGGGAGTGTAGGAATCTTGAGAATAGATTTGTCAGTAAGCTTCTGATATGCCGGGAAGTTGGTGTACTTTGTGGTAAGTAACTTACCCTCTGAATCGTTTTTGAAAAAGAAAACGTGGAGAGTTTTAATCAGCTTCTCTTTTTCATTTTTAGGACCTCCTGCGCGAGTGGCGTAGTTGTCAGGCCCTCTATATACGTCGAGCATATCGGCGCAACAAAAGCTGATACTTCCGGATTCTCCTTCTAGAGGTGTGGTCTCCTTCAGAAGCGCTTCGTCGGTGCAGGAAGAGACTGCCACGAGTCCGGCAAGCGAAAGATATGTGATCCACTTTATAGGTTTCATATTGCGGAGTGTCATCTTGGTTTACTTTATTACTGCGTTATTGTCAGAGCCATTTTCCCAGTTTGTTGCGTTGTCGGCCTGAAAGTATATTATGAAATCGTTTCCGGTGAAGTTCATGTGAGCCGTATGAAGGGTATTGGCATCCGGAATATAATTGAGTCTGAAGTTGGAGGTTGTGGTGAAATGTCGTGCTCTGGCATTATCAGCTATTATTTCAGGATCAGTTTCGTTCTTATCATAGAAGTGATAATAGATATCGATCGACTTATTTCGCCCGATCGCGAACTCCTCGTTGGTGTCATCGGTAGTTGCGTGCGGATTCGGGATAAGAAGCAAAGTTGCAGGTGCCTCGTCACCTCCTATGAATAATGCACTTTCGGCGGGCAGATTTAGCGGTTGCGTGTTGTTTAATAAAGTGAAGGTCGCGCCGTAAAGATTGCTCGTCTCGTCGAGGGTCGTCATCGTCGGACTATCGGAACTGAAGTCGAAGGTGGTGGAGCGGAAGAATTGCCCGGAGAAGGTCATTCCGGTTATTATCAATTCTTTTGAAGAATGATTATGGATCTTGAAGCGCAATCCTGTCATAAGATGCATGAAAGAGAAATTGACGTTGCCATCGGCACGCTGATGATCAAATATTGCCGCAATCAAGGCATCCGGCTGCTGCTTGTAATCTCGTGATGTGCTTGCCGTTCCACCGCTGTAGGGGAGTGTGAAGGTGATTCTGGGGCCATGCTCTTTTCCGGTTTCTGCTGAAGCATTTTCCATAGAAAATGTACCGGAAGGGGAATAGGTGGCCAGGAAAGTGTAACGTGCTTCCGGGTTTGAGTTCCATTCCACTTTATTGGTTTTGGCACTAATAGTATAGGAGGCGAAACCATTCTCGATAGCCACTTTCTGATTATTGAAAACGTCAGGGCCGGTTCGAAAGAACGGGTTCTTCATGTTCCAGTCGTTAGGAGCGGCCTCCTGGTCACGTCCGTTGCCTGTAGTAAGATTCGGAAGACAAAAACCGTAAACGTTGAATTCAGTAAGATCGGCGGTGGATAGGAGGGTCGCACGTGTGTTTCCGCCACGACCGGCGAAATCATCTTGTGTGGCACTTAATGATATGGCAGGAGCGCCAAAAGTGATATAATCCCCCTTTGGTAAAGCCGGACTATCTGATTGTGAGCAGGCCGCCGCGAGGTAACCTATGGATAGGTAAAGGACAATATGTTTGAACTGTGGTCTCATGTCGTAGATTAATCGATGATTACGTAGTTGCCTCCTTCGTCGGGGTTCCATTCGTCGACAGTAGGCTTTGTGTATATGATAAACTCATCGGCTCCGAGAGTGAAAGTATAGGTATATGATTTACCCTTCTCCCATTTGCCGCCATGGTTTTCTACAGTGATGCTGTATAAGCTTGCAGTAGCTGTAATGGGGTCGCTCCCACCTACGCTATATTCAATTTCCATTTCGGTTTTGGTGCTCACTTCTTGCGGAAGAATGAAAAGAGGATTTGCCGGGTGATTCTTTCCGTCGGCAGCATTGGCCGCAGCTACATAATTTGCGCGGAAAAGCGGGCGTGACAAACCAGGAGCGATAGTTAGGTCGGCTGCTGGCAGGCAATCGTTACCGGCGTCAGTAATCGTGAACAACTCGTCTGGATTATTCTCATCTTCTGATGGAGCTTCCACTACCCATGTTCCATCTTCATAATCGTTCGTTTCAGTTCCGGAACCAAGACTTGCGGGCTTAAATGAGAAGGTTCCTTTTACTCCGACGTTTCTTAGGGTGAGTCTATGGATAGTAACCGGATCATCGGCTGACGGGTCGACTCGAACTGTAAAGTTGAGGCGGGCGAGGAGGTGGGAGAAGTTGAATGATACGGGGGCAGTGGGGGTTGAGCCAAGGGTATACTGGCGGCGGTGAGTCGCTGCCAGCAGATCAGTGGTCCTGGTATAGTCGGAGGGGAGAGTGTATGTGAACGACAGTTGCTGGCTGTCTAAATCATAGTCTTTATCAGTGATTCCTTCCACGTTGCCGGCGGGGTGCAGGGCAAGGAAGGAGTATGTGTTGCCGGGCATCCAGTATTCCGGGTTGGCATAGCTCCATGCGCCATCGGTGTAGGTTACGGTCGTGGCGTCGAAGAGTTGTTTGCGTGAGGAGGTAGGGTCAGAGGTGCTTACGAATTCACCGTAGACCTCGAAAGGCGTGTCTTTGATAGTAGTGCTGTTCGCGATGGCGGCGCGCGTGTCGGCGGTTGCCAGGAAGCGCAGCTCCTGAGCGTCGGCATTGGGGTCGGGCGCACTGCTCTCGGAGGAGCAGGCGGCTATTCCCATCGTGGCAGCAGTTAAGATTGAGAAGTATATATATTTTGCGTGCATGGCTATGTTTGAGTTTGATCCGGAGTGCGGGTCTGAATAGAAAAGTTTTCCCAATCGAGGGAAAGAGGAAGGGGTTGCGCCGTTCGCGCCCGAAGGCGCAACCCCTGAAAGGTCAGATCGTGTCAGCTAAAAGCTGATGATTAGTTAGCAGAGAAGCTCATCTCAACTGAATTTGTGGATCCGGCTGTCCAATCATCAATATCCTGTGTTGTTTCGAATACGATAGGCTCCAGATCTGCGGCACTTCCGTTGATTTTAATATTGTAGGTGTATGCCTTACCCTCTTCCCAGTTAGGAGACCACTGACCAGTAAGAGTGCGGGAGAACATCACGTCGTCACCCTGCTTAACGTCAATAGTGAACACAAGGCGGACTTTTGAATTCTGATATTTGTGAGGAATTACATATCCGTCTTCTGTAGCTGCTACAAGTTCCTCAGAATTGGCTTTATTGGGATCTTTAGCAGAGGCAATAGTCTTACCGCTGAGGAGAGCAAGAGCAATACTCGTCGGGTTGACTTCGCTGGTGCTGGTTCTTGTCACGTTGTCCCAGGTAGGAGTCTCATATGGATTGTAATCAGCCTTATCATAAATGTTCTGAATGCTGACTTTTGATACCTCGATGTCATATCCGGGAGCGAACTGGCTGACAAACTCAATATTAAGTTTGCTCAGAATGTGCTTGAAGGTAAGAGCCACCTTACCGTTGTCTTTCGATTTACCCACGATTCCGTCATCATTAGTTGCAAAGACCAGATCGTGGTGGTTATGTGTCGTATAGCCGGTAAGCGAGAGTGCTCTTGCTTCTTTTGTCTGGCCTTCAAGATTCAAACCTGCCTCAGCTCCGGCCGGAGTGGCATTCTCACAGCTGTAGGCATAGAAGCGGTAAGTGGCGCCATCTACCCAATAACGGATATTCTGGTATCCCCATTCTCCGTTCTGAAGATTCACCTCTTCGCCGTCGAATACGCTGACGGGATTGTTGGTAGCTGTGGGCTGCGTGTAGTAGCCAAATACATAGAATTTGGTGAAATTGGAAGTTGAGAGCGCACGGGTCTCCTTGCCTACCAGGTTCTGGAAACTGATTGCGTTGCTCTGAACGCTCTCCTCAACCACCTCAGACTGGGTGCAAGCTGTGAGCGCCATGGCTCCGACAGCGAGAAGAAGAATTGATTTTTTCATAGATTGATATGTTAGTGAAAAATATTATAGTTTCTGTGATTATCATTTATGGCTGAATATATCGTCGGGCAAGATGATATCCTCATGCTCGCCCCAGCCTTCAACTTCTACGTCGAAGGCTGAACCGGAATTACCGATGTTCTGCTCATCTTCGATGCGGATGCCGCCTACGCGGATTACTCCGCCGCGAGGCTGCTTGGCGATCTGGTCGGCTATGTCGAAATCGAATTCGAAGATCTTGCCGTTGGTGAGCTTCACCTCAAGGTTGAGGGTATAGGGGCGCTCGGAGCGGGCTACTTCCGACCGGCCGTAGTAGCTGTCGGGGAAAGCGGGGGCTCCGAAGCTTCTTACGTGAGCCTCTACGCCGTAGTCTTTCAGTTCGCAGTCGTAGAGGAGAATAGATGATTCCTCGGAGGTTACGCCATTGCGGAGATACACCGATTCGGCCATGCCTGCCAGTGCTCCGCGGGCGAGCGCCACATGCTCTATGCCATGCTCGAATTCATAGCGGATCACGTAGGTATAGACCAGCGGCTGCATTCTCACCGGCATCGGCTTCGCTTCGTGCAGACCGATCTCGGGGGCTTCCTCCACATAGGCCGCATAGAGCACGTCGGGTGGATTCGTGGAGCGCACCTCCGGATACATCTCCATCATGTAGGCCAGGCTCGAGCGGGAGCGGGTGGTGGAGGTGGCGCGGGCGCTCGTAAGCGAAGCCACGTCGGAGAGCACGATATACTCGGTATCGCTGTTGTAGAAGAGATAGGTCTGGTTTTCGGGATCGCCCACGTTGATATCGTCGCCGTCGGCAGGCATATAGTCTTCGCGCGGATTAGCGTCGCCCTTATACGTGATCATCGTAACCCATTCCGGCTTCACGGGGCGCAGCGAGTGGTATTCGAAACCGTGCATGGCCGGATCCCACGTCGAGGCGTGAGCCATGCCGTAGTCTCTTTCCCATTCTTGCTCCCATTCCAGACTGATGGCTGCCGTGCGGAAATGGTTGTAGCAAAGCTCTTTCCGGCATGATGGCATCAAAGCCAGCAGCAGGAGAGCCGAGAAGATGGTTAGTATTTTGGTTTGTTTCATGATGTCGGGTTCGTTTTTTACCTGTGCTTGTTGGTGTCGGAAAACCGCCAAACAAATGAGAATTTGAGCTTCAGCGGGCCGAAGTAGTTGAGCGTTTTGGTGCGCTGATACAGGTAATGGCCGTCGAAAGGCAGGTATTCTTTATATCTGGTGTAGAGGTAGCCTACTCCGATTCCCGCTTCGAGCGAGATGCAGCGACCGATGGGCCACATGTAGCCGAACGAGGCGCCTACCAGCGCTCCCTCGCCGCGGTAGCCCTTGTTGGTGTTTTCCAGATCGTATTTGCCGCCACCGGTGAAGAGGCCTACATACATGCCGTGCCAGGAGGCCTTCGGCTTTATATGATAGCGCACTTCGGGCGATACCATAAGGATCTGGTAGTATTTATGTTTGGGATCGTTTTTCCACCATGCGACATTTGCCTCCAGAGCCACCGACCAGTTCGGCTTTATAAGCCATTCAAGCTCTACGTTGGGCATGAGTATCGGATAATAGAGCATGTTGGTTTTTAGCGCGAAGCGATAGTCCCCAGGCTGATTCATGCTCTTGGCGACGGCTGCCGGTTCTTCAGCGCTCTGCCCGGCCTGCTCTTCAGCTTCCACTTCAGCCGCTATCTTCTCGGCTTCTGCTTTCGCTTCGCGGGCCTCCTGTAGCGAAGCCTCGGCGGCTTCGCGGGCTTCCTCGGCGGTAGCCTTGGCGGCGTAGGCCTCAGCTGCTTTCGCCTTAGCCTCCTCCACCTCTTTGGCGCTTTCCGCTGCTCCAGCGGCTGCTATGGCTTCATCTGCAGCCTGCCGCGCTTTGTCGGCGGCTTCTCCCGCCTCCTTTGCCGCTTTCGCTGCCCTGGCGGCTGCCTCTTCAGCAGCGCGCACGGCCTCAGCGTAGCGTCGGGCAGCGTCGGAAGCCTGGTCTGAAGCCGATGCCGCCGACCTTGCAGCTTCGGCGGCTGCATCAGCGGCTGTTGCCGCTTCGCGTGCTGAAGCCGCGGCTGCCTGCACTGCCGCCCTGATATCGGATTTCAGGAATAGCGATACTGCCACAGCATTCCTCAACTGGGGAAACACGTTGGCGTATAGCCATCTGTAGGCATTGCCCCCGCTGATCTGCATGAGCTGGTGCTTACGGCCGTCAATGATCTTGCCTTCATCATCATAGACCCATACTGGAGTGTTGCGGATCACGTCGATCACCCTTTCCCTGTCAGGTACTCCCGGAAGGGTATCCACCACCTTCAGCAGCTCCTCCCAGGCTATTCCCTCCGGAATCGACTTTATCAGCGAGGGGTCTATTCCGGTCTGCTTCACTATCTGGTTGGTGATTTCGGTGCAGCGGAATCCGGTCAGGCGGTTGTTGGCCTCGTTCTGGCCATCGGGAGAGGCGTATGCCCTCACCACGATGCGATGGATATCATCAGCTGCCGCAGCTTTCTTCACCAACTCGGAAAAGCGCTCCATCTGAGCGGCGTTGTCGCCCAGAGTGGGGTCAAAATATCTATGGCCGATGCGGAAGAAGATCTTCGCGGAATCCGCCGGCTCTTGCGCTTCGAGCCTGAGCACCGGGAAGAGGGCTATGGTCAGTAAGATGAAAATCGTTCTCATTATGTAGGTAGTGACGGCTACTTGCGTAGCCATGTTTTTCTGCTGCTTTGTCCGACGGCCATTAGGGCCTACTGGAGGTAAATTCAAGTAGTTATGACCAAATCGTGGCGCGAAGTTAAAGAAAAATTCACAATTACCCCCCCCCATTTAGTTAAAAATTGCTAACAAATATTAAACCGTCTGATTTTTAACATTTCTGCGCTATAAATCCCTCTCTTTCTCAGCTTTCCGGTAGGCGTAGCATGCAGTTGGTTACGGACACAAAGAAAGCGGACGCGATCAGATCGCGTCCGCTTCTGAATAGCTGCCATTGTCGGCGCATGAGGCCCTATCCCTGGGTGCTTCTTTCCTTTTTCCTTTGGAAATACTTTTTGTGGTAGTAGCCACCGATAATGCCTCCGATAATGCCTGCTGCAACGCCAAGATAAGAATACCAAGGAAGACTCATACTCAATGATTTTAATGTTTCTACAAATTTACGCAGCTTTCTTGATAAAAGCAACGCCTCCCAACTTTATGAGATATGATTTATACCCGATAGGGTGCGTAAGAGGCGGAAAGAGGCGGAAAGAGGTGGTTTTTTCAGCCAGAGAATGGAGTCCAGTATTAGACAAGGTCGGTTTTCTGCTTGTGAAGGTAGGTTGGAAAACAATGGGCTGCGGAAAGGCGTTATAAATGAGGCGAGTGCAGGGCATT
>CAYYQS010000092.1:0-9925 GCA_964472555.1 uncultured Bacteroides sp. | reverse complement strand
TACCGTTTATCACCACATTGTTGATCCGGGCCTGAGGACCTTCCATCATTCGCATTTCAAGAGTGATAGAGTCGCCCTCTACATCTCTTTCGATAGGCACGAGCTGGTAGAAGAGATAGCCCTTGTCCATATAGAGGTTCGCAACGGCGTCGTCATCATCAGTAAGGCGTTTCTTCATCAGTTTCTGATTGTAGACGTCGCCGGGTTTCATGCCGAGGAAGTCGTCGAGCACCTCAGTGGGATACAATGTATTACCTACCCATGCAATATCCTTGATGTAATATTTACGGCCTTCGTCAAGGGTAATGTACACGTCAACCGTGTTGTCATCGTAAGCCACTACACTGTCGGCAACGATTCGTGCATCGCGATAGCCTTTTTCGTTGTACTTCTCAAGAATACGGTTAAGGTCGTCCTCATAGTCATTCTCTACAAACTTACGCTGATTGAAGATTTTGAGGATGTCGTTTTTCTCATTGGTCTTCTTCATTGTGCGCTTGATAGAAGCGTCGGAGAAAACTTCATTGCCGTCGATATAAATTTTGTGGACTTTTACCTTATTGTGCTTGTCGACGACAATGTCAACAATTTCCTCATCTTTATTTGAGAGGTCTTCGCGAAGGTCTATGCGGACCGTAACGTTGCCGAAACCCTTGTCTTTATAATATTTTTCGACAATAGCCTCCGCACGGTTCACCATATTGCGTGTAATAGAGTTGCCTTTCTGAAGCTGGAGACGTTCCTGAAGATCTTTGATTTCGCTCTTCTTGGCTCCGACGTAATTTACCGAACTGATTCTCGGCTGAGTACGGAGAACAATCTTAAGCCAAGCCTTATCGCCTACAACTTTCTCGAGTTCTATTCTTGCCTGAGCGAAAAGCGTCTGGCGCATAAGCCGCTTTACAGCGTTGGTAATATCGTCGCCCGGGATAGCCACCTTATCGCCTTCTTTGAGTCCGGCATAGCCGAGTACAAGATAATCATCGTAGTTGGGAGCTCCCTCTACTGATATTCCGGCAATTTCGTAAACCGCAGGCATAGACGTGTACAGAACCGGCGGCGCGAAAATTGTATCGGCCGGTGCCTGAGCGGCCGCAGGAGCGGCACCCGGAACAATCAAGAGGAGGATGAGACCAAGTATAAGGTTTATGGTAGAACGCATAATTTGTGAAAGGCTATCTATTGCAGGATTTGTGAGATTGGTGTCTGGCAATTCAAGGGCGTGAGTCTGAGACCTGTTCACCCGTGAGGCCGAAACGCCTCTGACGTGCCTGATACTGTATAATGTGATTTCTGAAATCTTCAGCGGAATAATCGGGCCAGAAAGTAGGTGTGACCATCAGTTCGGTGTAAGCTATCTGGTAGAGAAGGAAATTGCTTACCCTCATGTCTCCTCCTGTGCGGATAAGTAGATCGGGATCGGGAATACCGGCAGTGGTGAGTTCGCCCGCGAAATCTGTCTCTGAAATATCATCAGGACTGATTTCACCGGACGCTGCCTTTGCCGCCAATCGTCGCACGGCCTCCAGAATCTCCCAACGTGACGAGTAACTTAACGCAAGCACGAGTGTGAGCCCCGTGCAATGGGAGGTATCTTCGATACATTTTTCAAGACGGCGACGCGAAAATTCAGGCATTCTTGAGAGGTCGCCGATCGCGGTAAGCCGGACGTTATTCTTGATAAGATCGGGAGTTTCTCGTTCTATAGCTGTCACTATCAGCATCATCAGCGCATCAACTTCTTCTTTGGGCCTGTTCCAGTTCTCAGTGGAGAAGGTGTAGAGCGTGAGATACTTTATGCCAATTTTTGAAGCTTCTTCGGTGATTCTTCTTACAGTGGTCACACCTTCGACGTGACCTTCAGATCGTTCAAGTCCTCGCGCCTGAGCCCAGCGCCCATTGCCGTCCATAATTATGGCAATGTGAACGGGAAGCCTGGTAGGATCGATTTGATTAGTCTGTATCATAATTACCGAATTAATCGACATAATGGCAAGTTTCGCAGCGTTTTCCGAATTCGTAGCTTACTCCGACAGTAAGACGGGAGTACCAGTCGGTGTTTTTGTAGAACGCTGTTTTAATAAGATTAAGATCTGCGAGATCGGCACCATCGAAATGGTCGTTGAACGCCTTGGTCATGGTAAACTCCACGCCAAGATTCCACCGCTCCGATATTTTGTATCTAATACCGAGTCCCATAGGGATAGTCGGAGCAACATAAGTATTACCTCCGGTAGATGCCAAGGCAACGCCTAAGCCGACCGTGATATAAGGACTCCAGCGCTTGAGACGCTTGTAAGTCTCTCCTATGCCGAAGGCAAAGAAGTTGAATTCGCCGCGAGCGCTCAGTTCATAAATCTGGGAAGAGAATGAATATACAGCGTTGTCGGGAAGGGTATTAGCCATTCCTTCGGTATTACCGCTTAGCCCGAAAGTGGAGAGTATTCCACGAATTGACCAGCGAGCATCGCCATTATAGCGGAATGACAGCTCTCCGTCGAAGCCGGGATGTTTAAAAATATTCGATCCATTAGCCTCTCCTATATATCCGCTCATGCCTAAGTTTGCGCCGAAATCGAATTTATAAGGAGCCGTCTGAGCTACAGCGCATACACTTAAACACAGCAATATCGCTACCACTATTCTGCGGTAGCTGATACTCTGAGAATGGATGCGCCGGATTGAAACCATTAATTATCAGATGATAGGTTTTGACTGAAGACGGTTGAGAGTACCCCTCCATACTTTCTGCGAAGTGTTGCCAGCTTTGTCAACACCACCAAAGATATAGATATAGGGACAATCCCACGATTCGACAGGGGTAGTGGCACGAGAGGGTGCAGACCATATAATCGATCGTGAGGGAGTCAGCACTTTATCGTAAGTATAGGTCTGGGCGTCATAGAAAGGAGCGATATAGTCGGGTAGCTGGATCAGCGACGAACCTTCGAGCCAGGTCATACCGAAGTCGAAAGACAGATAGGTTTTATCGGAGATCGCACTTTTGCTCCGACCTCCGAAAGCGAGGAGAACGGAGTGCTCTGTGGCAATAAAAGCGGTGTTGATTGTAAAAGAGAAGAAAGGAACTATCGCTACGTTCTTCAATCCTTCGGGAAGGCTCAGCAAGGTGATGTTTGCCCAGTTGGTACCGTCAAAGGCCCATGTGTCGCCCGAAAGAGAACCATTGGCAAGTGTACCGCCACACATTATCATCTGCGGTCCGGCAGCCAGAGGGAATTTTACCGTTACCGGTACAGAAGTGTCGGCAATCGGCATTCCTTCGGGAAGCGTAGCAGATACTCCACAAGCAGGATAAGATACAATCCTGGAAGTCTTACCCTCAGTTAGCACGGCAATTGCAGTGTCTTCGTAGCATCCGTAGATATGAGTTGCCTTGACACCTGTGGAAGTCCATGAGCGGCCTCCGTCGGTAGACGCATAAATAGTTTTGTCGGCAAGGATGTAGAGCGAAGCGATTCCTCCGGCGAGAGAGTGATAGTCAGCTCCTGCGGGAAGGGCGGGGGTGAAATACTCCCATTCCGCTTCAGGATTATCAGCTCGAGCCATTGAGAAAGCAGTACCGGAAGAAGTAAGCACATATATTCCCTCCGAGGTCTTTACCGTACGCTGTGCAGGCGATCCGGAGAGGTCGGTCGGCAGTGACATAGACGCTGTCCGAGACCACTCAAGAGAGTCGGAAACAAGTTTATGCACATTGACTTTAATTTCATAAGTCATTGAAGCCATGCCGGAGAGCGAAGTAACTGTAAGTTTTACCGGATTGGTAAAGTCGATTGAATCGGTAGAGTTGGTGATATAGTTGTAGACAGTATCCGTTCCATTTTCACAGGTAACCGAAAGAGTAGCTCCCGAAACCCCTTCAAGGAAAGAAATCCTGGGGATGAGCTTGTTTACCTTAGTTCCGCAAGGGAGTGAGTCGGCGTTGAAAATCTTTCCCTCCTCAAGGTTGATAGAGAAGAAAACGGTATCGAGATTCGCCATTATGCTATCGTCTTTTGTGAGGGCGAACGACTTGACTGCTACGCATGTAGATGTCACCGTATCCGGTTCATAATCGGAGTTGCATCCGGAGAACGCCGCTGCTGTCAGAAAGGCCGAAAGGCATATTGCTGTTAGTTTCTTCATTGGGGTCTACTGTATTTCAAGATGCAAAATTATAATTTTAGCTCCAAAAGGGCAAACTATTGAGCTGAAAAGAATGCAGAAGTGGCGCATTTATATGTTTTTAACGCCCACACAGATTACTGCCAATAAAGATTAACACTTCCCTACTCTCCGGTAGTGGAAAATGTTGTTTTCACCTACACGCCTGCAAGAAACAGGGACTTGAGCTAATTCCGGAGCCTTGACAGCACCGCTTTCACCAAGAGCCACAGGTGCAACTTCTACGTATGCTTCATCCCATAATCCTGCGGAAATAAAAGAAGATATCAGAGAAGCACCCCCTTCTACGAGCAGCGATGTAATATTCCGCTCGGCGTAAAGATCATGCATAACTTTTTCGAGTTCTTCGTCTCCGACACGGATTGCCCTGTCCATAATTCCGATATGACTGTCGGCAAGAAGATTGTGACGATCGAAAATCACGGGTAGCGGAGAGTTTCCTTCGAGCAGCCTTACGTCGAGCCTCGGATTATCAGCGAGTACCGTCCGGGCTCCAACAGCAATCGCATCTGCCATAGCTCTCCGGCGGTGCACGATCTGGGCTGTGAGATCGGTAGAGAACTTAAAGGCACCTTCATTGGACACCTCTCTAACGACATCTATGAAACCGTCAGCACTCTGGGCCCACTTGAGAGTGACAAACGGCCGCTTAAGTCGGTGAGCAGTCATAAAAGGCAGATTGAGAGCATAAGCTTCTTCTCTGAGCAGACCCTCCTCCACCAGAATTCCAGCCTCCCGCAAAATAGCGATTCCTCGCCCGGCAACTTTCGGATTGGGATCACCGCAAGCCACCACGACTCTTGCAAAATTACACTCTCTCAACAACAGAGCGCAAGGCGGAGTCTTACCATAGTGTGAGCATGGTTCAAGAGTAACGTAAATTGTGGAT
This sequence comes from uncultured Bacteroides sp., assembly GCA_964472555.1. Taxonomy (GTDB): domain Bacteria; phylum Bacteroidota; class Bacteroidia; order Bacteroidales; family Muribaculaceae; genus CAG-873. The sequence goes on along the minus strand of CAYYQS010000092.1, from coordinate 4,851 downwards.
AGGGGGAAAAGCGCCCTATCGGTTTCACTGACAGATCGCACTGCATTGACTTCAGCATGAGGCCCTCCAAACTTCCGGTGCCAGCCTTCGCCTATTATTCTTCCGTCCGGCGCGACGATTACTGCCCCAACCATAGGATTGGGCGATACATGGCCGGCACCTGCCTTAGCAAGCGTCAGAGCACGCTTCATGTATGCTACGTCACTTTCGGAGAAACTCATAGTCTGCTGTAATCGGGAGAAAAGGTGTCGCCGTAATTAGGATTGCCTGTCTGAATACCTCTTGTGAGCCAACGCACACGCTGCTCCGAACGGCCGTGGTTAAAGCTATCGGGCATTTCGCGTCCGTAAGCCTTGCGCTGGAGATAATCATCGCCGATTTTCGATGCGGCATTAACAGCATTCTCCACATCACCTTCCTCTATAGAATTGAACATCTCGTTATCCAAAGCCGCCCACACACCGGCATAGAAGTCGGCCTGCAGTTCGAGCCGGACGCTCATCTTATTCGCCTCTTTTTCACTCATGCGCGACATGGCAGAATGTGCTTTATCGAGTGTGCCGAGGAGATGTTGCACATGATGTCCTACTTCGTGAGCTATGACGTAGGCATAGGCAAAATCACCAGACGCACCGATCTGGCTCTGCATCTGCTTGAAAAAATCGAGATCGATGTACACCGTCTGATCAGCTGAACAATAGAAGGGTCCGGTCTGGGATGTGGCATGACCGCATCCGGAATTGACCGCGCCACTGAAAAGCACCATTTTGGGACATTCGTATTCTCCCCACCCCCGGCGTTGAAACTCTCGTGTCCAGACGTCTTCGGTTCCGGCAAGCACCTGCGAAGCAAGCAATGCGAGACGCTCATCTTCAGCATCGGGAGTGTAACCTGCTGTGGTGTAGCTCTGGTCGAAGGCTCCGCTCCCCAGCACATTGGAAAGGACATCGCCTATACCGCCACCCGAAAACAAAGTGACGGCCGCCACGATAATCACACCGATTATACCGCCGCCGATACCGAATTTTCCGCCGGTGCTCAAGCCCCTGCGATCGTCTATATTACCGCTTCTGCGGCGTCCGTCCATTCTCATATTCAGTAAGATTATTTTGGCAAAAGTTCAAAAGTATCGACGTATATCTCAGTAATATACCTTTTTATCGCATTGTGGTCCTCCCAAGCTCTTGTCCGGATCTTGCCTTCGACGAGCAGACGGGAGCCCTTGCGGATATATTTCTCGGCAAACTCTGCGGCCCTGCCCCACATGACAATATTGTGCCACTCTGTGAGTTCGGGCATATCCACTTCCTTACCGTCGGCACCCCTTACTTTGCGACGCTCGGTAGTGGCGAGAGGAAACTCGGCCACAGCAGAAGTATCGACCATACGCATGCGTGGGTCTCGTCCGACATTGCCGAGCAATATTACTTTATTCATGGCGTAATCTTATATTGTCATTCACCTCCGGCCTCTTTCACACCGGCAATCACGGCAGCAGAAAATCCTTTTGCTTCCATTGCATTGAGTCCTCGAATGGTGATTCCTCCGGGAGTAGTCACTTTATCGACAAGCGCCTCGGGATTTTCATTACTTCTGTAGAGCATTTCGGAAGCACCCTCGAGCGAACCCGCAGCGAGACTGGCAGCAAGTTGGGGAGAAAGCCCTAACTCAACCCCGGCCTCAGTTGTAGCTCTGACGAATCGCAATACGTTTGCAATGCCGCACGAAGATATTGCCATAGCCGCCCGGAAAAGACGTTCAGGCACCGGATAAGATTTTCCTGTTGCTGAAAAGAGAGAGATCAAAGCATTTTCAAGCGTGGCATCTATGCCTTCCGATGCTATCAGATTTACAGAGCATCCGTAAGTTGCAGCAATGTTCGGCAACAGACGCATAATGCGAGGAGACGATATAAAGGGCTCAATCCAACTCTTCAGATCACCAAGTGTCGGCGCTGCAGCACACGACACTATCAGCGGCTTGAATTTCTTCAAGCTTTTACCCATAGCCTTTATCAGGCCTTCAACCGCATCTCCTTCAACGCATATCACTACGATATCCGCGCCTTCTACAGCCTCACAGAGATCGGTAGTAAGCATTCTGAAAGAAGAATCGGACCGAAACTGCTCCAGGCGTGCTTCAGAGCGATTGTAAACGCCCACTCCGGTACTTCGTCGTGCCAGTCCCCGGGCAAAGGCCGCCCCTATGTTACCGGCGCCAAGTACGGCAATCTTAAGATTCTCTGTATTCATATCGTTAGCTTATAGGAAAGAGGGTGCGGGTATATAGATGCCCAATGAAAGACCGACATTGAATCGTTCCTGAGTGGTAGCATAGTTACAGTAAGCAGCTATCGATGCAAAGGGGAGCTGATAAACGAGATCGAGTTCTCCCATGAACTGTGCCGATCCAAACCATTTACCGTATCTCACGCCACCATTGCCGGTCTCTACAAGACTTCTTGCAGGAACAAAAAGATGAGTTGAGAGCCGGGCCGAAAGACGGTCGTTATACTTATAAACCGGTGTGAGAGATACCGCTGCAAAGCTGTTAGCGCGGAACTTCGGGTCGAACATATTATTCGATGCGGGGGTGGGGGTATAAGCGGGAGCGGTGCTTACGGCAGAATAGTAGTCGTCGAGCAAGCGCTTGGTACTTGCGGTACCGGTAGCCTCAAGCCCAAGGGCGAAATGACGCGAGCAACTGAACCATTTTCGCCAGCGCACATCGAGTCGCCCCCATTTGATGTTGGAATTTGTCTTGACCCGTTCGCCCTCGAACAAAAGACGATCGTATTTAACCTTGCCAATCATAAAGGCGAGACGACCGTAAAGCTCCCTACCTGAAGTAGGATAATTTACATCGTTGAGCGTCGAGGATTCGTAGGTGGCATAGGCCTGACCCAAGTCCAGTTTAACTTTGTCGGTTCCGTCGATATAGCTCGAAAGCCTATTATTCTGGAAATAGGAATTGTAGAGCCGTCCTCCACCCAGACCAACTTCAAGTTCTCCGGTGCGACCAGCAGCCATTGCCCAGCCGAAACGACCGAAATATTCATGACGTGTGACGAAGGCCGGTTCGTTATCACGGAAGAACAATTTCTCGTTTTCATAATACTTACGGCGCGAACATACAGCCAGAAGTCGGAAAGCCGAAGGTGTGACAGTAGGAAGATTCAATCCTCCGCGAAAAACTCCGGCGAGATAGCTCTGACCTATCCACGCCTCTATATCGGCCGACATGGAACTGAAACTGAGCGATGAGTACCCGGCGCGAGCATACAGGTAGCTGTTGTTACTCGAAGTGATATAACCTCCTATACCTATGCCGAATTTCTTCTTTACACGCGCGTCGAGATTGAGTGTGAATAGATTGAGAGAGTCGTTGGAAAGTCGGGCCTGGGGAGTAAGGCTGCTCAGACGATCCGACGAAACAGCACGGTAGAATGCGAGACGGACGTCGTCGATACCTAGGGTATCGGTGCCCTTTCTGGGTTTGAAGATGTGCTCGATATATTCATTCTGATAGCGTGTGCCACCGGTCACTTTTACGCTGTCGAAGCGAAGCTTGGGTGTCTTTTGTTTGAAAGCTGCCCTGCGGGCGGCTACAACTTCAGAAGAGCGGCGTGCGGTGACGCGAGTCTTAATGGAGTCGATCATCTCCATGCCTTTCTTATAGCCTATGTTATAGATTACCTGAGCCTGGTCGAAATCAAGTAAACCGAACTCGTCGAGATTAACACGCAACTTAATGCCACGGTCTGCCGGGACCTCATAGCTCTGAGGCTGCATGACAAGAAGATCCAGCTGATCCATCAAAGAGTTTGGTGGGCCGCTCGTGCTTGAGGATACGTCCACTCCAAGCATTATGTCAGGGTTGAAATCTTTCTCCATGACATTCACAGGGAAGTTGTCGTAGATGCCGCCGTCGTAGAGTATGTTTCCGTCGATCTTGGTAGCCTGGAATACGAGGGGGAAACTCATCGACGCCCTGATAGCATCTCCAACATTACCATGTGAAAGAACCTGCTTATGTCGGTCGGTAACGTTTGAAGCGACACAACGGTAAGGCACAAAGAGACGGTTGAAGTCACCCTTGCATTGAGCTGTGTAAGCACTGAAAAGCTCCATAAACCCGAAAGCCATCGGCGTCGGGGCAATCAGCGACTGGGGGTTGAATTTCTGCTGGTTTGCGGTTGAGTCGGTAGCACCGAGATTTGTCGAGAACATCTGGGGCGAAACCGGAGGCCGCGAAAAGTAATATGTCAGGTCGGGATCATAGGTTCCGGTAGACATTGAAAGGAAGTACTGCGAGAGCAGCAGATCCATCATTTCTTCAGGCGAGTATCCGCATACATAGAGGCCGCCAACAATGGCACCCATTGAGGTTCCGGTCACGTAGTCGATGGGGATATCGTTCTCCTCAAGAGCTTTTATCACTCCGATGTGGGCAATGCCTTTGGCACCACCGCCACTCAAAACAAGTCCTACCGACTGTTCCCCTCCCCGCGCCTGAATATCAGGGGCGAGGAGTACAGTCAGCAAAGAAAATAAAGAAAGAAAGTAGCACTTAACAGCCTTCATGGCTCGCATAGATGAATAGTTGAATCAGTTATAGCGTTTAAATGAAAACATCGTCAAGGCAAACATTGTTCGCCCGGACGCAAAATTTTCAATCCCTCTCATCCGAGGGGGTCTCTGTAATGAAGCTGTCCTTGAAGCCAAGGAAGTAAAGGACACCGTCGAGACCAATAGACGAAATCGACTGACGTGCAGTGGCTTTGACCTTGGGTTTGGCATGGAATGCAATTCCTAAGCCAGCGGTTGATAGCATGGGAAGGTCGTTGGCACC
>CAYYQS010000091.1:0-9960 GCA_964472555.1 uncultured Bacteroides sp. | reverse complement strand
TTCTGTATATATACCCATACCCACACAAAAGCCAAAAGAAAAGCTCCGGCGAAATTACCGGAGCTTCCCTCTTCTTAGGCGTTGACTCTCACTTCTTGAGATTATCTTTAAAGGCTGTTAGAATTTTCTGGATAGGGCTTGAAAATAGTGCGTAAACATTATCTACATTTGCGGTTGCCTCTATTCTCAAATCTACACCATTGACAACTGCCGTCAGCGTGATTGCAATACTCCCGTACATAGTCAACTTCTTATAGTCGGCTCTGAATTCATTGATGACATCATTTTCCTTAATGGATGTAAATCCACCGGAATTCAACGCCGATATAACGTTCTTTCGAGTTGTTGGCAGATCACTGTTTATATGGAAGTTTTCTACCTTACTTTTTCTAATAGCCATAGTCTTATTGTGAAGAGTGCAAACTTACATTCTTTCGGGCACGTTGATGCCTAAAAGGCCCATAGCAGTCTTTACTGTGCGGGCTGTGGCATCAGATATTGCGAGACGCAGAGAACGCACAGCAGCGTCTTCTTCTCGCAGGATAGAGTAATCGTGGTAGAACTGGTTGTATTGCTTCACCAGATCGTAAGTATAGTTGGCGATCAGGGCAGGGGAGTAAGAGCGGCCTGCCTCCTCTACTGTGGCGGGGAAGTCACCCAAGGTCTGGATGAGAGCGATTTCTTTCTCGTTAGGCTCAACATTGCTGTAGTCGGCCTTGTCGAGGCCTGCCTCCGCAGCTCTGCGAAGCACTGAGCGGATGCGTGCGTAGGTATACTGGATGAAGGGACCGGTGTTTCCGTTGAAGTCGATGCTCTCGCGAGGATTGAAAGTCATATTCTTGCGAGGATCGACCTTGAGAAGGAAATATTTCAGAGCTCCGAGGCCTACGGTCTCGGCAATTTCTGCTTTTTCCTCATCGGTCATGCCGTCGAGTTTGCCCAAGGATTCTGAAACTTCGCGCGCAGTCTTCACCATGTCTTCCATAAGGTCATCAGCATCGACTACGGTGCCTTCACGGCTCTTCATCTTTCCCTCGGGGAGTTCTACCATACCGTAGCTGAAGTGCACGAGGTCTTTGCCCCACTTGAATCCGAGTCGGTCGAGAAGAATTGAGAGTACCTGGAAGTGGTAGTTCTGCTCGTTGCCCACCACGTAGATCATCTTGTCGATAGGATAGTCGTCGAAGCGCTGCTTAGCTGTGCCGATATCCTGCGTCATATACACCGAGGTGCCGTCGGAGCGAAGGAGGAGCTTCTGGTCGAGGCCTTGGTCGGTGAGGTCGGCCCAGACAGAGCCGTCTTCCTTCTTGATGAGCAGACCCTTTTCGAGCCCTTCGAGCACTTTGGCTTTTCCGTCGAGATAGGTTTTCGACTCATAGTAAATCTTGTCAAATCCCACACCCATGCGGCGGTAGCTCACATCGAAGCCGTCGTAAACCCTGCCGTACATCTTCTCCCACAGAGCACGCACTTCAGGATCGCCTTCTTCCCAGCGGCGAAGCATCTCACGAGCCTCTTTCATGAGAGGAGATGCAGCCTTGGCTTCGTCCTCGCTCATGCCTTGAGCCATAAGGGCAGCCACTTCTTCCTTGAAGTGGCTGTCAAAGGAAACGTAGCAGTCGCCTACAAGGTGGTCGCCTTTCTTGCCGCAGCTCTCAGGAGTTGCGCCGTCGAAGAATTTCTGCCATGCAAGCATCGACTTGCAGATGTGGATACCGCGGTCGTTGACAATATTGGTCTTCACCACTTTATTTCCGCATGCAGCCAGAATGTTTGAAAGACTGCTTCCAAGAAGTATATTGCGGAGGTGCCCGAGGTGGAGAGGTTTGTTGGTGTTAGGTGAAGAATATTCCACCATAACGAGCGGACTCGCATCGGTCGTCGCCTTAATCCCGTAGTGAGGATCGTCTTCGATAGCCTTGAGTACACTGTTCCAGTAGGTCGGGGTGATGATGAGGTTGAGGAATCCTTTGATCGTGTTGAAACCGGAGACTGCAGGCTCATTTTTCACGAGCCATTCCCCTATTTCATTTCCGACTGCTTCGGGAGCCTTACGGGCTGATTTAGCCAGCGGGAAAACGATTATGGTAAGATTGCCCTCCACCTCTTTGCGGGTGGCCTGGGGTACTATGGATGAAGCATCGATATCGATGCCATAAAGTTCTTTTACAGCCTTTGCAACGGCCGAAGAAATTACCTTATCAATTGACATTATTGGAGTTTATTCATATTTGTCGCCGAACTTCACGGTGACATCTGTTAGCATCTGTTTGATTTTCTGCTCACGTGCTTTCGGGCATATCAGAAGAACTCCGTCGGCATCGGCAACTATATAGTCGTTGAGGCCGTCGGCTACGATAAGCTTATCGCCACGCACGGCGAAGATACTGCCGTTGCAGTTGTAAGCGAGCACGTTGCAGTTCTGGGTGACGTTTCGGTCGCTGTTCTTGGGCGAGAGGTCGTAGAGCGCGCTCCATGTGCCTACATCGTTCCAACCGAAATCCACAGTCTCAACATACACATTCTGAGCCTTCTCCATTACCGAATAGTCGATAGATATACTCATGCAGCTGGGGAAAGCCTGTGCTATAAAGCGCTCTTCGGCTTTAGGGTCGGCAAATACGGCAGGATCCTGACCGAAGAATGTTCCGGCTATGTCGGGCACCCAGTCAGTGAGCGCTTTGCGGATTGCTTTTGCGCTCCAGAGGAAGATCCCGGAATTCCAGAAAAACTCTCCCGAAGCAAGGAAGATCTGCGCGAGCTCGAGATTGGGCTTCTCTGTAAAAGTCTTCACCTTACTGATATTTCCCTCGACCGGATCTCCAACCTGAATATAACCGTATCCGGTCTCGGGGCGTGTGGGCGATATTCCCAAAGTGAGCAGTGCGTCGTGTGATTCTACAAAATCGAATCCTTCGAGAATTCTCTTCTCAAACTCTTTCTCGCGGGTGATCATATGGTCGGACGGGCATACCATCATCGAGGCCTCAGGATCGCGAGCTGCGATGTGTGCGGTAGCCCAAGCGATACACGGAGCAGTGTTGCGTCTTGCAGGTTCGGCTAGAATCTGACCTTTTCCGAGCTCGGGAAGCTGTTCGGCCACGAGATTCACGTAGCGCTCATTGGTGATTATTAAGACATTTTCGACGGGGACGATATCACGGATACGATCGAAACTCATCTGAAGCAATGAGCGACCGGTCCCCAGGAAGTCTATGAACTGCTTGGGACGTGCGGCACGGCTGAAGGGCCAGAACCGGCTTCCGATTCCGCCACACATTATCACGCAGTAGCGATGTGCTTTCTGTTCCATATTTAAGGTTGTGCTGTGTTTATATTTTCCGAAGCAACGCTTCTGGAGAGGGATCTGACGTGCTATCGGATTGCTAAGTTAGTTATTTTTTTTATCCCCACCAAAAATAACGGACTTATTACATACTCTTCTGTGGTCTGGATGAACTCTCTGCCTGAAGTACAACGGCGGCATAAGCTATCGAAACCACATACAGCCCTTCGAAATTGATAAGCCCTACGAAACCTCCAAGGCCGAACCACGACATCAGAAAGGCCACGCTCAGATAATAGGAACTATAGGGCAATCTCCGGATGAGGACATATAGGAGAATGAAAAAGAGACAATGAAGTATGAGTCCTAACCAGCCGCTATTGATGAATATCTGGACCGGTATTACCTCTACCGCTGTGGCAACTTCTTCAGCCTGAGTAACGTCACTGTAGAATTCGTTGTCGATAATATAGCGGGTAATCTTTGTCTTTTCAGGATGAAGGAATCCGAGGCCTGTAAGCGTACGCCCTTCGTCTTCCATAAGCTCGATCTTCGGGATAATCTGTGCCATGCGTCCGGAGCCGAACTGTGCAATATCCTCATCGTCTATTGCCGACGACAGTTCTATAAACTGATCGATTGTCGACTTGATTCGCAGCGTCGTTTCCGCGCCTACTTCGCTCTTCCTCAGCGGGAGGAAGCCGTCGACAATATACAGCGCCATGCCTGCCACAAGGCAGAAAAAGAGATACTTTATTGTCTTCAGTCTGGAACCCTGAAAGAGAATCCAGAAGAAAGCGAATCCTGAGATGATAGTGAACGTACGGGTAGCAGCAAGAGCTAATATGAATATCAACCACTGCCACCAATGAAGCCGGTAATATCTGATTGCGGGAAGTGCTGCAAGAGTAACGAAATAAAATCCCGGCGGATATTTTCGGAAGGTACTTCCAAGTGGAAGATGATAGAGGTCGTAGAAAGTACTTATGGTATTTTCAGCCGAAATATGAGTGCCTGGAAGAAGAATGTTGCCGGGGAATATGAAGCCATCGCTGATGTAGAATATCAGAATGATAAAGGCATAGGGCATCACTCTTCTGAAAAATACCTTTATATCAAATTCTTTCCCCGCAAAACATGCGATCGGTAGTATTATGTAGGCGATGCCGAAATAATTACGCATCGTGAAAATCTGTACTTTCAGGCTCTCCAATGAAAAAGATGCTATCACAAAAAGCCCGACATAGTATAGAATTATCAGCAGGAGGGTTTTCTTCAGCAACGTAGGCTTTCGGTAGATGATCCATAGAATGCCGGACAAAGCGAGTGCGATGTCTGACGGCCATATTCTGAAAAGTGTGGTAGTGTATGCAAGACCGTATCCACCAAAGAAAAGTGTCAGCTGGAGTACGAGCGCATAGCGGTCGTTTTTCCATGCTTTAACCCAAAATACGGGCAGAAACAGAAGAATAGGGTAGAAATGCAGGCCGAGCGCTGAGATGCAGAGAAGGTAGAGCAGAGGAGTTTTCCACTCTTTCTTTACTATATCTAAGTACGGTCTGTCGGGAGTCTCGGTCGAGACTCCTGCAGACCTGATATCACTGACATTGTTGTATGCTATTGGCCCGGTGCTCATCTACGGCTTCAGCAATCTTTATTTACGGCTCTTTTTCTGGCCATAACCATAAGTCTTCTTCGCCGCCGTTCCGTTGATTACGAGTGAAAGTTTCTTCAGACGCTGGTTGGTATAGATCTCGTTGATCTGAGCGAGGTCGTTGAGCGATGTGTAGTTAGCGCGGCAGACATAAATTGCTGCATCCGCGATTCGGTCTAGAGTGAACGTATCGCTGACGAGACCGATAGGTGCCGTGTCGACTATGATATAGTCGTACCGCAGGCGCAGCTCTTCGAAAAGCTCGTCGACTTTCGGACTGATGAGGAGTTCTGCAGGATTGGGCGGAACCGGACCCGCTACGATTATATCCAGATTATTCACACCCTTCATCGGCTCGATGATCTGGTCGATACTGATGTTTGATGACGAAAGATACTGCGTCAGACCAAATTTGGGCGAGATATTGAGATAGTTGGCCAATTGAGGATTACGGATGTCCATGCCGATGAGAAGCACTCGTTTCTCCGTCAAGGCAAGAGTTGCGGCAAGATTGATCGAAATGAACGATTTGCCTTCTCCCGATGAAGTCGAAGTAAGCAGTACGACCTTGTCGCGGGGATTATTGAGTATGAAAAGCAGGTTGCTGCGCATCAGACGGAAGAGCTCGGCTGAAGCAGAAGTATTGTCGGAAGCAACCACGAGCGAGCGTCCTGAATTGTCGATACACATTTCTCCGACAATGGGAACATCGGTGATGCGTTCGACTTCTGCTCGTGTCTCAAAGCGGTTGTGCAACAGACGACGTATATATAGCCACACCGGAGGTATAAGGAGACCGAAGAAAAGAGCGATGAGCATGATCATCTTCTTGCCCATTCCGAGCGGGTTGCTCAGAGTGTATGCCTGATCGATGAGTACTCCCTTGGGAACGGAATTGGCGAGAAGCATGGATGTCTCCTCACGACGCTCCAGAAGGAACATGAACAGCTGCTGCTTGACGGTCTGCTGACGCACGAGGTCGAGATATTCGCGCTCATGTACGGGGAGCTTGGAGAGTGAGCTCTCGGTGGAGCTCATTGCTTTAGAGAGGTCCCTGACGTTGATCTTGGAAGTCTCGAGCGCACGGTCAAGCGACATGCCGATATTGGCGCGCATCATATCGAGCTGCTCGGATATCTGCAAGAGCGAGGCATTGTCGGACTTTGCGCTGTGTAGCATCTCCGTACGCTTGAGAACGAGGTCGTTGTAACCTTCGATGGCGTGCTGCAGACCTTCATTCGGCAGAGTCGCCGGAATAAGTGCGTAAGCATTGCGAGGCTCGTTGATAAAGTCGCGGGTCATGGCGATAACCTCTTGCTGAGTGCGAGCCTCAAGCAGGGCTTCTTCGAGTTTCGCTTTTTTCTCTGTATTGTATCGGGTGTCTACTTCGAGATCGACAATGCCGTAGCGCTGTTTGTAGTCCTGGATATTGCTTTCCGAATGGCTGAGTTCATTTGCGATAATGTCGAGACGACTGTCAAGAAACTCAGCGGTAAGCTCGTTCTGAGTTTTCTTCTCTATCACGCCCCGCTCATTATATTTCTTGATAATCTCATTGAGCACGGCTTTGCCGTAGGTGGGATTTGTGGTGTTGATACCAAGCGAGATAACGTTGCTTCGCTTTGAGGCGATTTCGGTGCTAACCGTTTCATCGAGTCCTTCGGCAGCCTGATCGTAACCGCAGACAGAAATTGTCATGGTAACATCTTCTCCGGCCGGATAAGTAGAGGTCTTGGCAAAAGTAAAATCGCCAAGAGGTGTCGACAGGGTGTAGGGGAGAGATACTTTCTTAGCCTTGGCCACAATGCTACGCTTCATCTTGGCCGAGATATCGGCAACACCTTTTTCGTTGACACTTATCTTGAATGTAATGCCGCGCTCGAGAGTATCCAGCATTCCGGCCTGAGGAACTACCTCTATCTGGTGGTTGGGATAGGCGAGTTCTTTGACAAAAGGATTCTTGTGATATTTATAGGTGATATTTGTGCCGAGGTCGCGCACCACCTGACAGTAAAGGGAGTGCGACGATACAATGAAAATCTCGTCGTCTACGGATCCTTGAGAGCCGAATAAAGCGCTCAGAGCACCCATTGCTCCCGAAGTATCTTCTTCTGTGGAGATGAGCAGGTTGGCTCTTACGGCGTATTCCTGCTGACGGACAGAGACGAAAAAGAATCCTAAAGCCAGACATACAAATACCGAGATCGCGAACAGATACCATTTCGATATGTATTGCTTGATGAGAGCGGAGAGATCGATAAAATCGGAGTTTGTCTTAGTCATGGCTGATTATTTGACAGTGAGGGCGATAACGAGTGAAGCGATAACCGATGCCGCACTCACAATAGTGGAAATCACGGAGAGCTTGAAGGCGTTGTTCTGATTGTACTTTGAGTTGGCCTGACGAATATTGTTCGGGGCAACGTAGACGTAGTCGTTCTGCTGCAGATAGTAGTAGGGCGACGTGAGGACATCGGAAGAATTAAGGTCGAGATGAACAAATTTACGCTCGCCATTCTCTTCGCGGATGACAAGAATGTTGGAACGCTCACCGTAAGAAGTAAGATCGCCTGCCTGGGCGAGAGCATCGAGAATGCTTATGCGGTTTCCGTCGACCTTTATGCGGCAAGGGTTGGAGACTTCTCCCGCTACGGTAATCATGAAGTTTACGAATTGCACCGACACTACGGGATCCTTTACCTGATTCTCTATTTTCTTGGTGAGGAGTTCCTTGACCTGCTCAGTAGTCAGCCCCTGAACGTGTATAGAGCCAAGAACGGGGAAATCAATATTGCCCTTACTGTCGACCACATAAGTCTGCATGCGCGGAGATACCGAAGAGGTCACCAAATCGCGGCTTACGGGGTTGACGTAAGGGAGATTATATGCAGCTGTAGCAGAAGGACTTGCAGAGGATACATATATGGCAAGTTCGTCGTCGGGCTGGATTACCGGGACATAATCCTGATGCGGGAGTGTAGCCTCTTTGATATCAACGATGTCGGTAAAATAGGGGAGCACAGTCTTAGACGAAGAACAGGAGGACATTCCAGCTGCCACGACTACGGCGAGTGCGAGATATTTAAATTTCATGATTGGTCTCTGTTAACACGTTTTGCTTATTGTTAAACGTTCTTACGTGAGTATTTAGTATGTGATGGTGGAAAAAAGCTACCACCTGTATACAAACCCGATCTTCTCAATCTCCGAAGATATTGGAGGATTGAGCTTGTATATTGATATTTCGCCTGAAATAATCTGCGGGAATACGGCTGTGAGAGACGTATGGATCCTATAAGTGACATTTTCCAGAAGACGCGAGGGGAGGCTCATCTCCTTCTCTATCAGGCGTACAACATCGGCGTAGTTAATGGTATGGTCAAGTCTGTCGGAGCGCATTGCGTTCTGACAGAGAAAACAAAGTTTCAGATTAACCTCGTAATAATTGCCTACCACGTTTTCCTGCGGATCCACGCCGTGGTAAGCATATATTTTAAGGTTATTGATATCAATATAGCCGAAAGCAGGCTTCGATAATCTCATTTCTGATGATTGGTTTATGATATTCTTTAATGGCGTTTCTGTCGCCCTTTGCCTTTTTTCTTACCGGGTTTTTCAAATGCAGCCTGCGAACGACCGGTGGGCTTGGAAGCGCTCAGCGTGTCGAGACTGCGGGGCGGGTTCTTCTCGTCGACGATAACGAAGTCGAGCTGCTTGCGCTGAAGGTCGGCCCTCGCTACCTGAACCTTGACTTTGTCGCCGAGTCGATAGCGGTTGTTGTACTTACGGCCTATCAGACTGTAATTCTTTTCGTCGAAATCGTAGTAGTCGTCGGCAAGATCGCGCATGGGAACGAGTCCCTCGCATTTGTTATCGTCGAGTTCGATGTAGAGTCCCCATTCGGTGACTCCTGAGATCACGCCGTCGAACACTTCTCCGAGATGATCGCCCATATATTCCACCTGCTTGTATTTTATGGAAGAGCGTTCGGCGTTAGCGGCGAGCTGTTCGCGGTCGGATGAGTGTTTGCACTCCTCTTCAAGCTTCTCCAGTGATACGCTACGTCCTCCGGCAAGATACTTTTCGAGCAGACGGTGAACCATCATGTCGGGGTAGCGGCGGATAGGCGAAGTGAAATGTGTGTAATAGTCGAAGCCAAGGCCGTAGTGTCCGACATTTTCGGTGGAATAAATAGCTTTTGCCATTGAGCGAATGGCGAGGGTGGCGAGAAGATTTTCTTCACCTTTGCCTTTTACGTCGGCGAGCATTTTGTTGATAGAGCGGTTGATGTCTTTGGGCTGGCCTTCGGTTTTGATCTTGTAGCCGAAAGTACGCGCAAGAGCAGCAAGACTCGAGAGGCGCTCGGCGTCGGGAACGTCGTGGATACGGTATACGAAAGCTTTGGCTTTCTTGCGCTTTGGAACCACACCTATCGCTTCCGCAACCGCTTTGTTGGCCAGAAGCATGAATTCTTCGATAAGTTTGTTTGCGTCTTTCGACTCCTTGAAGAACACCGAGGTGGGATGACCCTTCTCGTCGATGTCGAAGCGGACTTCGACACGGTCAAAGTCGACAGAACCGTTGTCGTAGCGGTTCTTACGGAGAATCTTTGCGAGCTTGTCGAGGGTGAGTATTTCTTTGGCGAAATCTCCCTTGCCGGTTTCGATCACTTCCTGAGCTTCTTCGTAGGTGAAGCGACGGTCGCTGCGTATCACTGTGCGGGCAATGCGCGAGTCGATTATCTTGCCGTTCTTGTCCATTTCGAAGATCACGGAGAAGGTAAGTTTGTCTTCATTGGGACGGAGCGAGCAGATGCCGTTGCTGAGGTGCTCGGGGAGCATGGGGACTACTCTATCGACGAGATAAACGCTTGTTGCACGTTCCTGAGCTTCCCTGTCGATAATGCTGCCGGGTTTGACGTAATGGGTTACATCGGCGATGTGTACTCCGATTTCGTAGTTGCCGTTGGGGAGTTTGCGGATCGAGAGGGCATCGTCGAAGTCCTTGGCGTCGCGCGGGT
>CAYYQS010000090.1:0-10042 GCA_964472555.1 uncultured Bacteroides sp. | reverse complement strand
GCTCCCAGATCTGCATGAGGAGGTTCTCGGCGTTCTCGGTGGTCTTGGCCATGACGTTGTCGGTCATGTACGCGCCGAAGTTGTCGAAGCCGAGGAGAGCGGCTTTACGTGCGCGAGCCTGGAGTATCTTGCTGATAACGGGGAGGTTGTTGTATTCGCCTTCGGAAGCGAGTGATGTGTAGCCTTTGTACATCTGCTCGCGGAGGTCGCGGTCGTCGGCATACTGTAGGAGGGGAAGACGGCTGGGAGCGTGGAGGGTGAATACCCATTTGCCTTCCATGCCACGGCCTGCAGCTTCTTCGGCAGCCTGAGCGATGCTTGACTCGGGGAGACCGGCGAGGCGGAGAGAGTCGTCGACAACGATCTCGAATGCGTTGGTGGCGTTGAGGAGGTTCTTATTGAAAGTGAGATAGAGATTTGTTAGTTCGGTGTTTACCTCTTTGAGCTGCTCTTTCTTTTCAGCGTCGAGGAGGGCTCCGTTGCGTGCGAACTGCTTGTAGTAGCTTTCGACGGCACGGATCTGGTCGGTGTCGAGGCCCGCGGAATTGCGGTTGTCGTACACTTTTCGGATGCGCTGGAAGAGAGCGTCGTTCATCGTCATTTCATCGGTGAACTGAGAGTATCGGGGATAGAATTCTTCGGCGATCTTCACCATTTCGTCGGAGGAGTTGGATTCGTCGAGAGCGAAGAATACCATTGCAACTTTGTCGAGGATCTCGCCGGAGCGTTCGAGTGGCATGATAGTGTTCTCGAAGGTGGGCTCATCGGGATTGTCGACAATAGCCTGAATTTCGGCCTTATTCTGCTCTATACCGGCTTCAAGGGCAGGCAGATAGTGGGCATACTCGATATCCGCGAAAGGCGGAATCTGATAGGGAGTATTGTACTCCTCAAGGAAGGGATTCTTCTCCATTTTTCCATTGCATGCTACGGTGCAGGCGCCTAAGAGGGCGGCTGCCGCAGCCACGAAGAGGTGGTTTTTCATAATTTTCTCTCAGAGATTGTCAAATGTGCACAATTAGCAATCACAAAGTTACGGAGAAAATTTGGAATAGATGCAAATTCTACGTTTAAAAGAATGAAAAGTAAGCGAGAATACTTATCTTTGCATATCGCAAAGCACCCGACATGAATAGTTCAAGCACAGGAAAGGATAGACTGCTTTTCGCCGACAATCTGCGAGGCTTTTTAATTCTGCTGGTTGTGTTGGGGCATTGCATCCAGTTCTCGTACACCGACTTCGCGCATAATATAGTATTCAGATACATCTATTCGTTTCATATGCCGCTGTTTATGTTTCTGAGCGGGTTTGTGAGCTATAGAGGCGCGTATCGGTTGGAGTCGATAGGACGGAGATTTTCGCAACTTGTAGTTCCATTTATATGCTGGGCGGCTCTTGAAATGGCTATGGGCGGGGATTTCAATTTATTATGGTTGCGAGAGCCTGACCGAGCGCTATGGTTTCTGTGGGTTTTGTTCTGGATCTCCGTACAGCATATAGCGATATCTAAACTAAGCGCCAAGCTCAATATCGCCGAAGAAATATTAATGTTGGCGTCGATATGCTTCTTCATGACGTTGCTATTCCGAGGGCGGACGGCATATGGAGTTGGACTCATAGCGTGGTATCTGCCGTTCTACTGCGCAGGGGCTTTGAGCCGCAAATATTTTGACGCACTCCAGCCTGTTTTGCTGCGAATGTGGTTGCCTCTACTCTGCTCTTTTTTAGTTTTAGGGTGGTTCTGGATGGGAGAGGATTCACCTACCTTCCTGACAACAAATTCGGAATCGATAGCATTCGGATATAAATTAATCACGGGAATGGCGGGTAGTTTCTGTTTTCTATCGATAGCCATGAAGTGGAATCACAGGGTGCTCTACCTCACCGAACTCGGTGGTATGACGCTCGGGATATATGCCGTGCATCAGCCTATTCTACATTTTCTTACCGACAGACATATTCTGGACTCAAATCCGATCATACAGCCGGTTGTACTATTCATCGCCACCCTGCTATTGTCGATAGGACTCTACTTTTTACTGAACCGTGCAGGTATTCTCCGGAAGCTGTTTTTAGGGAAGTAAAGAGCTGCCGGAGCTCTTCGTGCATGGGGTGCTATTCTTCGTCGAGATACTCGGAGATAGTGGTGAAGTTGACACCGTCGGCCTGAAGGAAAGCTATTATTTTCTTGAATTGCTCGAAGCGGTCGTCGTCCCAGCCGTTAGGATGTCCCTGGAGATAGAAGGTGTCGAGGGCGCGCCACTTGCCGTAGTAGTCGACGACAAACTTCTGAAAGTCGGGAGTAAAGACGGGATTTTCAAGCAGGATATTAAGTGGAATGAGTCGGCCAGAGTACTTCTGCATTGCGGGCATTGAAGGCATGCCGAATACGAGTTCGATAGAGTTGACTGACGCGAGGGCGCTGTCGAGATGCTCGTTGCACTCGGTCCAGTGGGGGCCGAACGCCCGGAGTGTGAATCCGAGATTTGCCTTGGCAAGAGAGTCGGTGAGGGCGAGAGCACGCATCTGAGATTCGAGGTCGCTCTCAAATTCGCCGGGGCCTTCGGGGATCCAGCGGTTGAAATATCCATGATTCCAGAATTCGATATTATCGTTCTGATTCATTTTGCGAAGCCAGTCGAGATAGTCGGCACGGTTCTCTGCCAAGGAATAGCCGATGATACCAAGATTTGCGGGAATGCGATTCCCGACGAGGTAGTCGGCAGTGCGCTGCCAGCGCCATGGTACTGCACAGCCCTGCTCTCCGCAGTGCATATCGTCGAGCTTGAGCAGGAGAGTGGGCGTTTTACGGGTCCTGCGACCTTCGGCTGCAGGCTGATAAACAATTTTGGCAGAGCCGTGCTGGAGGTAATGCGAGTCGGGCCAGTAGGGATATACACCGGCGTCGGCCACATCGCCGCTATCAATGCGTCGTGCAGCAGTGTCGAGGTCGATGAGATAATCGATACCGAAAGCTTTCTTTGCGTAGGGATAGTGCCCGACATATAGCTTCCCGACGCCTTTTTCGGCCATAATCTCTATCATCTTGCCGCAGCTCTCGATGAAGTCGGCGAAGGGCAGCTGGGGCTCGAGCTGAAGCCACATCTCTCCCGAGCCGAAAGCATCGCCGGTGAAAGCGAGTTTATTATCGTAGTCGACGAGTACGACAGATCCGGGAGTGTGCCCGGGAGTGTGGACTACTTCGAGGCGTCGACCGCCGAGCTCGAAGATATCGCCGTCGGCAAGCGGTCTGATCACTCCGGTGTAAGCCTGAAGAGGTTTTGATTCGATGTTATAGTCAGCCTCGTGGAGATATATTTCGGGGAAGAAAGAGATATTTCCCACATGATCGTAGTGTCCGTGAGTGGCGAGAACCTTGTAGGGCTTATCGGTGAGTCGAGCGATGATTTCGTCGAGGTTCTTCACCGAGGTTCCGGTGTCGATGAGCACTGCGGCGCTATCGCCTTCCACTATATATAATGTAGTGTTGTCGGAAGTTTCAAGAACAGTGACACCCGGCTCCATTTCGGTAGCCTTAAGATCTTCATTCTCAAATCTGACGTCTGCGGCGAAAGCGCTCTGAGCAGCGAGGACGAGGAAAGAGATCAGGAAGAGGGGGTATTTCATAAGGTGATAAAGAATTCGGGATTTTGTGCAAAGGTACGAAAAAAGATTTTCAAATGAGCGCGACATTGTTTTGATATTCAAAAATAATTCATAACTTTGCAGCGTCGACCGCCACGCAGAGGCCCCGGTCGGGGCTTGTGGGGAGGGGTCGATGAAGACATAATTAGAAAATGCGTTTACTCGACGCTCTTTCTTGACGTTTCGAAACCTGGAAAATTTCAATCTCAGTCAAGAATCAGCAAACGGTAGATGTCTTAGTGGATATATGTATATTCGGTCCGGACCGGCGTGTGAGCGTAGGTTTGGAATTGATGCATATACTGCGTGAGGCCTCTGCACTTTGCTCGTTCAACTGAGATGGGCAATTCCAGGGCCTCGAAACGTGGGACGAGCAAAGAAGTATGGTTCTCACGCTATTTTTTTCCTACACAGTTATACCTAACAGTGTCTGTCATCCGAGAGCCATGACTTGACGATAGTATGGACCTGCAGTATGGCTCGATCCCATAGTAAAAAATGTAGACAGCGACTCCTCGGGGTTTTAATTACCCTGCTGGGCATGATTCACATCTGTACAGAGCGTGCAGAGGCTCAGGATGTGTCGGTGCATACCAATCTGCTGTACTGGGCTACGGCTACACCCAACATAGGCGCAGATTTTGGTCTCGGCCGGAAAGTGTCTCTGAGCGCGACCTTAGGCTACAACGCCTTCAACTTCCCAAACCATACTACGCCGGACGGCTTTGATGCCAATCCGAAACTTCATCACTGGCTTGCATCGGGCGAGGTGCGCTACTGGCTTCGCCATGCCTTCCGGGGAGTGTACTTCGGCCTGCACGGCCTTGGAGGTCAATACAATGCCGGAGGAGTTCGTTTTCCCTCATTTCTTAAGGATACCCGCTACGAAGGCTGGGGCGCAGGCGTAGGCCTCGGGGCGGGCTACCACCTTCCCCTAGGGCGCCACTGGGGCATAGAGGCTTCGGTCGGCGCGGGTCTGCTACACCTTCACTACACAAAATACGAATGCGGCAGCTGCGGACGCCGTCTATATACCCGAAGCCGCAACATATTCGGGCTCACAAAGGCTGCCATTACGGTATCGTATCTTTTTTCGACTACGCCAAAACGTGAGGCGCCGAATGCTGAAGAGATTATTGTAGAGGCCGTAGCAGAATCTTACCCCGAAATCCAGATGTCCGACACCGCTGTCATTGCCGAGGTCATCACCCTGCCCTCCCTCGCGGCGGAAGACAAGCCGGAAGCCAAAGCCGATACGGCTGTATTCGTGATTTTTTTCCCTGTTGACCGCTCGGAATACCTGCCGGACTTCGCCGACAACCGCAAGGAGATGAGCAGGCTACACGCTTGTCTTGACTCAATCGCAGCATCTAACGGGAGTGTGTCGCTAATCCGCATAAGGGGGTATGCGTCGCCTGAGTACGATGCAGAGCATAATCTGAAGCTGTCGGAGGCCCGGGCACGATCTGCCGCCGGGGCAATGGTAGCCGAGGGTATGGCCTCGGGAGGCGCCATGAGTGTAGAGGGCTGCGGTGACGACTGGGACGGCCTTGCCCGCTCCGTGCCCGGCGTGAATACAGAACACGCCGACAAGGGGTGGCTCAACAAGCATCGCAACCAGCTTCTCGAGGTGTACCCTCCCCTGCGCCGCGCCGAAATCGAAATAATATATACAATTCACTAAGTTCCTCCCAGATAAGCATATATGATCCTCCACAAAGCAGTACTACGCAAGCTCGCGCATCTGTCGGGATACCTACCCATAGTATCTTCGACGGTTGCTGCAGCACTGTGCAGCTGTACTCTGGAGGATCCACGCGACCTCTGCTGCCCTGATTTCTGCGCAATGACCTATACCTATCGCCCATATGGCGCGGAAGCGTTTACTGATTACATCACATCGCTCCGACATCTGCTCTACGATGCCGAGGGTGCATTCATCGGTGAGCTACCCCCAGGCGAGAGTCTTCAGTATCAACCCCTTAACCTTTCCGAGGGCTACTATACCATGGTAACTCTTGGCAACCACGGGTCTGCAACAAGTGTGAATCACAGCGAGGCTACCCATATCTCCGAACTTAATCTGGCGTGCACAGACGATGAAGCCGACGAGCTTTACTGGGGTATAAGCCGCTTTGCCATAGACGAGCGCGGCCGCGGCAAACTCCTAAATAGCAAGGAAACATCGGCACGAAGCACTCTTACCACGCCGATGAACAATATCCACTGCCACCTGACGGTGCACGTAGAATGGGCCAATATGCCACCATATATCGGCGTCTACGAGATCGAACTGACGGGAGTGCCGACCGGCTACACCCTACACCCCGAGCAAGCCACTACTGCCGGAGGCTTCCTTGTACCGGTTCACAACTCCTCGGGGAAACACAGCAAACGGGTGATGCTCGACGGCCTGACTCTCGATGCCACCTTCACCACACTAAGGTACTCAGACGAAGCGATACCAACCCTACGCCTCTTATTTGCCGACGAGCAGGTGGGGCCCGACATTGACCTCGGGCGAGCATTCAGGAGCTGGGGGTGGCATCCGTCGGAGATACACGTGCAGGACTACAAGGTGAACATCCGCCTCTACGGCGACGGAAGCGCCGAGGTGTCGCCCTTGATCTACGGCTCGGTAAACGACTGGATAGACGGCGGAACATTCAGCTAATCTGCAGGATAACAAATAATCAATCAAACAAATAAACACCAAATTAATTATTCACTTCAAAAACAACCAAGATGAAAAGCATCTATCTATTGCCGACCGCCCTTGTGGCGGCACTCTTTGTTGCTTCGTGCAACAACGACAACGCAATTCTGCCCACCGGCGCCGAAGAAAACAGCAATACGGTGACTTTCACTCTCCACACACCTTCGGGTGAGAACGTGATCTACGGCCGAGCCATACACGACGAGGCCGAGTACGCAATCAACACGCTTGCGCTGTATGAGTACGAAGTTACTGCCGAGGGCACTTCACTGAGCCGTATCATGAAAAAGGACGGCAACGGCACCAACTCTCTCGACATGATCAAGAACGCCGACAACAGCTACACATTCTCTATCATCGTGCCTGCTGAGAACAACGGCAGACAGTACTCCTACAAGTTCATCGCCAACGATCCTACCGAGGATCCGGCCGCAGGGTCGTCGTTCGACGATTTCAAAGGCACTCTCGCCAAGACGATTATCGACAAGGACGACTACACTGCCGACGTGCTCTCGACCTTCTCGACCGACGAAGAAGGCACCACTACCTACGGCATAGCCATGAGCGGTGTGGCCAAGACCGACGACGGCTCGGAAATCATCACGATGAGCAAGGGCATCAAGTGCGAGGTGGCGCTGACACGTATCGTTTCGCGTATCGACATTTCGTACCAGACTCCTAACCTTCAGGTGACGAACGTTTACCTTACCGGAGCTCCCGCTACGGGTCTGCTCTTCCCCGGCGAAGAGGCCAGCACTCCTGCCGAGGGTGCGTCGTTCCGTCTGGCCAAGAACAGCAACGTGGACCTTCCCGCCACTTTCCTGCAGGCAAGCGAAGGCTATACCAAGGGTATGGCATTCGAGATGAAGAAGGCTTTCTACGTGTATGAGCGCGCCAACACGGCCGACGACTGCATGAGTGTGCACATCGACTATAACGTAGCAGCCAACGGCCGTGAGGACTATGAGGGTTCGGTGGACGTTCCCTTCAGCAAGCTCAACGAGGCCGGAGAAACAGAATATGTCGATGCAAAGCGCAACAACCTCTACCGGATAGTTCTCGGCAACGGCACAGATCCTATCACCGGGAAGGTAACGGTGAAAATTATCGTGAATGAATGGAACGGTACCGAAATCGACGAACCACTCACCGACGACGATCCTATCAAAGAATAAATCAATCAAGTAAATCATCCAACAGACTTTAAAGATGAAAAATATCAAATCCTTTTTCTGCCTGATGCTTATGCTTGTCGGACTTGCAGCATGTACTTCCGACGAAAATCTGCAGCCCGCCAACAAGGGCGATAATGCCGGAGCCTCGATACGCTTCACACTCGGCGGGAGCGCTAAAACAGCTGCATCACGCGCCACTATCGCTGCAGAAGACAACGAACGAGCCGTGAACAGCGTGCTTGCAGTACTCTTCGATACCCACAAGGGTTTCTACAAGAGCGTGGAGGCACGGAATGCCGATGAAGCCTACGAGGTGCTCGTTGAAGACGATGCAACCTACGATATCTATTTCGTGGCGAATGCCGATACTGATCTTCGCAGCGATCTTGAGAATATAGCCGACACTACTCAAGCTATCTATGCCAAGGCTGCTTTTCAGAAGATCATAGCCACTCAGGCTCCCGATGCCAACGCTTTCCTTATGATCAGCACCACTCCCAAGCGTGTGACCACGACAATAACGAAGACTGAGGATCTCGGCACGGTAGCCCTGACCCGCCTCTCTGCCCGCTTCGACATAGTAAACAAGGCAGACGGTGTGACCGTGAATAAGGTGACTTTCAAGAACCGTGCTGTGAAGGCCAGCCTGCGCCAGGCCAACTACATGCCTCTAAATGAGGCCGGACTCTTCGAGACTAAGACTTACTCCGACCTTGCTCTGAGCGGCAACAGCGAAATGCCGGGTGCCTACCGCCACGAAATCTACTCGTACCGCAATGTGTCGCTCGATCCGGACAGCATCCCCACTCTGACTATCGAATACACCGAGACCACAGCCGAGGGCGCTACGGTAGAGCGTGAGCACATCGTTAAGTTCATTGATCCGAATGCCCCTGCCGGAACTCCTCTGACAATAGGCTCCAACAAACTCTACACCATCACCCTTACCAAGGCCTACAAGCTTGAATTCAATCTCTCCGTCGAAGACTGGAACGAGGCTGAAACATTCAATATCACCGATCTTGAAGTGAAGCTTGACCCGAAAGCACAGGATGAACTGAATAAGAAACTGCTTGTCTACGATCTTTTCTCGGACAACTATACAGCCAGCATCGATGTAAACGCCAAGACTGCGACCTTCCTTCCCAAGCTGATGAAATCTAAGGAGATGCCGGAAGGGGCTTACTTCTCATGCAAGACTCTGAGTGACCAGGGCCTCTTCAAGGAGGATGCAATTCTGACTGTCGACGGCGAGCAGTACCGCATTCCTACAATCGGCGAACTTCAGCTACTGATGCCGAAGGATGATCGCTACGTTGCCGACAATCAGAACCCCGAGCCAATCTGGACCAAGCCGAGCTTCGGGGGCGCCCGCTGGTCGGGAGAACTCTTCACGGAGACTGTGTATATGAAAAACGGGGCTGATTATTTACCTCTTGTCACCGAATCGATGGACGATCCTACGGTGGCATTCACGGGCGAATCGCAGATACGTGTAGGAAGCGAACCTAAACAGACCTTCATCGATAACACTACCGGCTACTACTGCGACGGCACAAGTGAAGACTGCACAGCCTACACACGCTACTCTTGCTATGCAATCCGCTTCAAGGGTTCAAGCCAGTACTCAGCATATAAATGGGAACCGGCAGTATGCGACGAGAACGGCGTGTACTATGTTTCGGTAAAGATCAAGGCTCTTCCGGAGGGATTCAACCTCAATGTCTACGATATCACCGACAACTACAGCTTCTGGCGCGAAGGTTACATCGAGATCAAGATACCCTACACGGGCTACCTCTATAGCTCTAATCTGACTCTGGGTAATCCGTACGCATTCTATGTATGGGCGTCGTCGAAGGTTCCAGGGATCACCACAAATAACTACTATTTCGCCGGAGGCAACAACAATTCGCTATACATAGACCGAAGCGGCAATAATTATCGCCCGGTCCGTCTTGTAAAGGTGAAGAATCAGACCGCGGAATAATCTATGATAATAGGAAACAGTTCAATCGTACATAAAGTGTAAAAGCAATCAATAAGCAAGGATGCACCTGATTGTTGATAATCCGGACATCCTGGCCGTGGGTGAGCGACGCAACTCACTCACGGCTTTATTTTTACAGAAAATGGACGATATATAAAAAATAAACCGGACGCCTTAAGAAAGTTGCCCGGAGTGTGGTTCATCGAATTTTCATTCCCAAAACCGTTGCAAAGATAATACTTTTTTCGAAACAAATAAACCTTGATTTGAGCAGCGTCTCCGTGGCACTACAAGCCACGGCTCTCACCCAATCAAGGTTTGGTGTTGTAAAAATAATACTTTAGTACCCCGGAGCAGAATCGAACTGCTATCAAAAGTTTAGGAAACTTCTATTCTATCCGTTGAACTACCGGGGCAATAATATTTTAAAAAAAAGAATGAGAAACGAAATCCGAAGATAAACATTTCTCATTCTCCTCTCTCCTCTGCGGTGCGGACGGGACTCGAACCCGCGA
>CAYYQS010000089.1:0-10045 GCA_964472555.1 uncultured Bacteroides sp. | reverse complement strand
CGCCCTTTGCCGATGCTCTAGAAGGAAAATATACTATGGCACTTGTAAAAGTTGACCCATGCCTACGGCAATGCCTCGCAGGTGCCCTACGCCGAGCAGTTCTACGTAGGCGGAGCCAACTCCATCCGAGCCTTCACCGTGCGCTCCATCGGCCCCGGCTCCTACCACGCCCCCCAGGATGTGCGCGACAGCTACTTCGACCAGACCGGTACCTTCAAATTCGAATTCAACGTCGAGTACCGCTTCCCGATCGTCGGGCCGCTCCACGGAGCCCTCTTCCTCGACTCCGGCAACGTATGGCTGCTCAAGAACGACCCCCAGCGCCCCGGCGGACTCCTCCGCGGACGCACCTTCTTCAAAGACCTCGCCCTCGGCACCGGAGCCGGACTCCGCTTCGACATCTCCATGCTCGTGCTCCGCGCCGACCTCGGCATCGGCATCCACGCCCCCTACGAGACATCACGCTCAGGCTATTATAATATGGAATCATTCAAGAAATCGCTTGCCTTCCATCTTGCCATCGGCTATCCGTTCTAACAGACCGACTGAGCAAAGCGTCAAAATGAGTACAAAAACGGGCCGGAAGTTGCCTTACGCGACTATCCGGCCCGTTTTTCGTATCACAAAGTGCCACAAACTCCGCAAAAATCATACAAAGGGGCAAATTTCGTAATGTTAAAATACGTATGTTGAAACATCCGTGTAACACACCATCCACTGTTTGCCTCCTATTGTACAAAACTGAAACTCAAACCATTACACAAACATGTTTTACAACATAATCTTTCAACATCGCTGTTTAAATGTTAAAAGATTAACATTTTCATCACTTTTCTTTAATTTTTGCATTATTTCACTTAACTTTGTCGGCAATTCCATACGTCCAAACCAATTATAACTTTACAAAAACAAGGTACAATTCACGATCATTATTAAAACCAAATTTCGACAAAATTTCTATCATCAATATTATGTTCAATTAAATTATTAGTATGAAAAAGCTGTTTCTATTACTAATGACTGTCATGATGACTGCTGTCTGCGCCTCCGCACAGGCCGGCTACATCAAAGGTACAGTTGTTTCAGCAGCCGACGACGAGCCCCTTATCGGCGCTACTGTCGCTGTAGCCAACGGTGAAGGTGTCGCAACCGATGCCGAGGGTAAGTTCTCGCTCAAGGTGCCCGAAGGCACACAGGCCACTATTTCTTACCTTGGCTACGCAACCAAGACCGTAAAACTCACCAACGGTATCGTGATTGCCCTTGAGGATGTCACCAACACCCTCGGTGAAGTAGTCGTTACCGGTTACGGTTCAGCCAAGAAACCCGGTTCTATCGTAGGTGCCGTGTCAGTGGTTAATTCCGAAGCACTCGAGAACACCCCCTCCACCACCTTCGTTGACGCCCTCCAGGGTAAAGTTCCCGGTCTGAGCATCTGGTCTAACTCCGGCGACCCCTCCTCTACCGATAATGAGGTGCTCATCCGTGGTACAAACTCGCTCTATGCAAGCACCACTCCCCTTTATATCCTCGACGGTGCTCCCATATCTCAGACGGTGTTCACCACCCTCAACCCCTCTGACATCGAGAGCATCACCATCCTCAAGGACGCTGCATCTACAGCTCTTTACGGTTCACGTGCTGCCAACGGTGTTATCGTGATCACCTCCAAGAAAGGTAAGATGGGCGAACAGGCTCAGGTTACCGTTCGTGCCAACCTTGGCTGGGGCAACAAACTCCCCGACAAGGTGAAGATGATGAACTCTCAGCAGCTTCTCGACTTCGGCGACCTCGTAGGCCAGCCCTTCCCCGACGAAGTCAAGCAGTATGTGGCCGACTACGGCATCAGCACCAACTGGACCGATGAAATGTTCCGCACTGCCACCACCTACTCTCTTGAAGGTATGGTTCGCGGCGGCTCTGATAAGTCAAGCTACTACCTCTCTCTTGGTCACTACGATCAGGAAGGTATCATCAACCAGTCAGGTATGCACCGCGAGACCCTCCGCTGGAGCTTGGAGACACAGACCACCGACTGGCTCCGCATCGGATTCCAGGGCAACCTCGGTTACACCAAGTACCAGACCAACGGTCAATCCGATGATATCTACAACGGCAACATTCCCGACGGCCCCTCCATCTATACCCCGTCGCTCTTCCAATACTTCGCACGCCCCTGGGATTCTCCCTACTACGTGACATTCGATGAAAACGGCAACATCCAGTTCGGCGACAAAGCCCAGTACCTCCACTACACCGGTGCCGTTACTCCCGACTATCTCACCGATCATCAGAAATTGGATCGTAACCGCGTGACGCTCAACGCCAACCTCTTCGAGCAGATCACTCCTATCAGGGGTCTCGTGCTCCGCGCCCAGCAGTCGGTCGACGCCTATGACAGCCGCCTGATCTATGCCAACATTCCCCGCCTGGTGCAGATCACCCCGATGGGCGACAAGCTCCCCAACACGTCGCTGCCCGTAGGTTCTTACACCTCCGGCTCGTCGCAGAACACCTTCACCCGCTACTATCAGTTCACCTACACCAACACCGCCGAGTATGACTTCAGCTTCGGCAAGAACAATCTGAACGAGCTCACAATCCTTCTCGGTCAGGAGTCAATCATTCAGAAGAGCAATGCCTTCGGTGCATACTCTACCGGCCACACCGACCCGCGTCTGCTCTCCATGAGCCAGGGTACTACTGTCAACATCAGCAACCTCTCTCAGTCATCGAGCAAGGTTGTGATGAACTCTTACTTTGCCAACGTAAACTACAACTACGCCGAGAAATACTTCGTTGATGCATCCATACGTCGTGACGGCAGCTCGAAATTCGCTCCCGGCCACCGTTGGGGTACATTCTTCTCCGTAGGTGCCCGTTGGAACCTCAAGGCCGAGAAGTGGCTCAAGAATATTACCGCTGTCAACCAGCTCGCCGTCCGTGCCAACTATGGTCAGGTAGGTAACTCCGGTATTCCCAACTACCTCTACTTCGGTTCATTCGGTACTACAGCAGCCTATGGCCCCGCCAACACCGTCGGTTCGGGCGTAGCTGATCCCGGCAACAACATGCTCACATGGGAAAAGACTGCATCGTTTGACTTCGGCGTAAGCGGTCGCGTGCTCAATCACCTTTCGTTCGACATCGACGTCTATAAAAAGACCACTTCCGATATGCTCATGTCAATTCCCTGGAGCTACACTCAGGGCTTCAGCGCCGGCTACGGCAACGTGGGCAAGATGACCAACACCGGTGTCGAAATCGACCTCAACGCCGACATCTACAGCAATAAAGACTGGTATGTAGGCGCCAACTTCAACATCGGCTACAACAAGAACGAAATCACCGAGCTCTTCGACGGTCTCGACGCATACACCATCCCCAACACCGGCGTACGCTATGAAATCGGCAAGTCTTCTTCCGACTACTACTATGTGAAGTATGCAGGCGTTGACCCCCGCGATGGTAAACAGCTGTGGTATACTCCCGACGGCAACCTCACCAAGGTTTACAATGAAGAGACGATGGCTCAGTTCCTCGGCAAGAACTACATTGCGCCCTGGAACGGTGGCTTCGGCGTGAACGCTCGCTGGAAAGGCCTCTCGCTCCGCGCCGACTTCAACTATAGCCTTGAGAAATATCTTATGAACAACGACAAGCGCTACGTGCAGGGCGTCGACCTCTTCCTCCAGGGCTGTAACCAGACCGTTGAGATGCTCAACATCTGGACACATCCCGGCCAGATCACTGACATCCCCGCAGCTACTGAAGATATCGAGTTTGACTCACGCTTTATCGAGAACGCTTCGTTCATGCGTCTGAAGAACCTGACCGTAAGCTACACCCTCCCGCGCAACATCCTCGACAAGCTCTCCCTCAAGGATCTCACCTTCCACTTCACCGGCCGCAACCTCTTCACGGTGACCAAGTACAAAGGCCTTGACCCCGAGCCCGCAATCAACCGCGTATTATTCTTCTACCCCAACACCCGTCAGTTCGAGTTCGGTCTTGAAGTTTCGTTCTAAAATCAAACAGTAAAATAGCTATGAAAATTAATAAATATTTCACTGGCCTGATGTTAGGTGCGGCTCTCGTCACATCCTGCGACATGAATCAGGTCCCCGACAACACTATCGGCCTCGATAACGGTCTTCAGTCCGTAGCCGAGGTATCAGCCGAGCGCGACGGTCTCTACTCGTTCCTCCGCGGCTGCTGCGGCGGTGGCTACGTAGTCATCACCGACCTTCAGTCAGATCTTTTCATCGGAACCATGCAGAACGGTAACTCATACCTCTCCATGACCACCGGTAACATCCAGTCTGACGACACCGACATCGAAGGCATCTGGGCAGGCTACTATGCCGCTATCGTCCAGGTCAACTACTTCCTTGACAAAGTCCCCGGCTTCATCGAAGCAAACCAGCTTACAGCCGATGAGCTCAATGAAATCAACCGCTACCTCGCCGAGGCCAAGTTCATGAGAGCTTATTATTACTATAACCTGGCTAACCTCTACTGCGCTTCCTATAATGCAGCCACCGCCGAGACTCCTGCCTCCGGCATTCCTATGGTGCTCAACTTCAACCCCTCGGGCGACCGTAGCACCTATCCCGGCCGAAGCACCCTCAAGGCCACTTTCGATCAGATTGACGCCGACCTTGCCGACGCTTACACCGGAATCGTAGCTGCCGAAGCTATTGACGGCGTAAACAAATATGACGGCTACCTCAACTCCTACGCCGTCATGGCTCTCCAGGCTCGTGTAGCGCTGTCAAAGGGCGAGTATCAGACCGCCTACGACAAGGCCAAAGCCGTAGTAAGCTCCAACCAGTTCCCCCTCACCACCGGCGATGCCTACTACGACATGTGGATCGACGACGATGGCTCAGAGCTTATCTTCGCTCCCTTCGCCAACGCAGCCCAGATGGGTTCAGTGCCCGCTCCCGGCGGTATCTTCAACGGCGCAAACCCTGTCAACGTGAAATTTGCGCCCTCATCAGCCATCTGGGAAGCTTATGACGCTAACGACATTCGATTCGAATCCTTCTTCACAACAATGGATGTGGACTACAGCGGTTCTACCCTTGAGGTTGCTGCCTTCATGAAGTACCCCGGCAACCCCGCCTTCAACTCCGGCAACACCAACTCCTACAAGAACCTGCCGAAACCCTTCCGCACCTCTGAACAGTACCTCATCCTCGCCGAGGCTGCCTACAACCTCAACAATGCCACCGATGCCAACAAGTATCTCAACGAGCTCCGCGCCGCACGTATCGTCGGCTACCAGAGCGTTGACTACAGCGGCACTACCCTGATGGAGCAGATCAAGCTTGAGCGTGCCAAAGAGCTCTGCGGCGAAGGCTTCCGCATCAGCGACCTGCGTCGTTGGAAGCAGGGCTTCACCCGCGAGGCCAATTATTCTGACCTCCCCGACATGAGCGGCTTCATCATCAACCTCGGACTTATAACCTACAGCGCCGACAGCTACAAATACGTATGGCCTATCCCCTCTTACGAGATGACCACCAACCCGCAGCTCGAAGGCCAGCAGAACACAGGTTACGTTAACGAATAAATTGTATATAAACTATGAAACTGAATAAAATAGCAGCTATCGCCTTAGCAGCCGTCGCAATGACCGCCTGCTCTGACGATGACAGCAACAAGCTCAATAGCGTAGCCGGTGTGACTGTCGACATGAAGAGCGCTACTTACTCCGTCCGTGAGAACGCTAAAATCTTCAACGTACCCTTCACAGTCACCGGTGAGACTAACGGCGACGTAATAGTCTATTTCGAGACTACTGAGAACTCTACCGAAGGCGATGCAGCCATTGAAAACGAAAACTACATCGTGACCTCCTACCGCATCATCGTTCCCGCCGGTAGCACGTCAGGATCGGTGGAGGTTTGCGCCGTCGACAACAAGGACGAGAACGACTCCCGCTTCTTCAACATGACAATCACCAATGTTGAAGGCGCTACAGTCGGCAGTCTTGCCACCACAGTAGTCGAAATCCGCGATAACGACCAGGACCCCTACGACAAACTCTGTGGCGAGGGATGGCATATCACTGGATTAACTATGTTCTCTAATACTCCTGACCTTGATGTTGCCGCAGAAATGGTTGCTCCGGACATCAACGACCCCGACGATGCCCCCTACTACGGTCACGAACTCTATCTACACTTCACCTATAGTGGTGCAGATATGTTTATAACTCTCAGCTACGAATACGATGAAATCAATGACGAGATGTCAATCTCTATAGTTCCCGGTAATTTCGCATGCTACTCTGTATTCAACTTTAATGGTGGTGCATTCCAAGGCGTCCTCGTAGGTTGCACTGCCTACGACCCGAACGGATATATGGGAGAAGATGAGCCAATGACTATTACAATAGAAAGTGGTAAAGTCGTCGAAATGGTTCCCGAAAATCAAAGTGCTGAATGGTATTTGGGAATTCTTAATTATCCTGGATTTAACCAATTCATGGGATATCTCAATGGCTGGTCTGACATCGTAATCACCCGCAAATAAAAACGAAATTCATTCTCTATAACCCGAGGCCCGGACGATTGCTCGCCCGGGCCTCCCGTTTATAGACCGTATTTAACAAGAAAAGTTAACGGCAGTAAAATATGTTAAATTACGTCACTTTTGAGAATTTGAAGGGCACAAACGAGAACCTTTGCTTTGTATTTTCCCAATAAAACACTAATTTTGCAAGCTAATGACCGAAAATCCATATTTGAAGACACTTTTATCAATATGAAAAAAATAATAATACCGATATTTGCTTTTGCCTCTCTCGGCGGCTACGCTCAGGGCAAAATCAGTTTCACCGGTTTGGACGAAATCGATCGTATCAACACCGAAGTACGTATAAAAGGCACATCCGCAGCATCAGTAGAAGCCATCGTGACAATGAACGAGGGTTGGACCGGCGAGGGATTCGAAGCCTGTGGAGCTACTATAGTCGAGACCATCACCGATACGGTACTCATTGTAGAAATACCTGTTGAGAAGCTTAACGACTTTGCCGCCCTTGATGAAGTGTTCTATATCGACTTCGGTCAGGAGCAGACCCCTATGCTTGATTTCGCCCGACCCGCCAGCGGCGTGAGCGAAATTCAGGGTGGCTTTGAATTAGACGGCACCACGCTATCATTCGACGGTACAGGCGTGCTCACCGGTCTTGTCGACATAGGCATCGACCCCAACCACATCAACTTCACCGACGCCGACGGCAATTCACGCGTAAAGGCCGCCTACAATTATAATAACGCTACGAGCGCGACTACCGCCACCGCGATACGTCGCTTCACGACCGACAATGCCAAAGAGACCCACGGCACCCATGTGGCAGGAATTATGGCCGGCGGCTACAAAGGCAACGGCAAATCTCGGCAAGTCGCTACCGCCACAGGAAGCACAGTCCAGACGGTAGAAGGTCCGATACCCTACTACGGCGTAGCCTCCAACGCCGAACTCGTAATGGTTGGCGGTCAACTGACCGACGCCAACATATTAAAGGGAGTAAAGGCCATTATATCCTACGCTGAAAAGCAAAATATGCCTGCGGTAGTCAACCTATCGCTCGGTACCAACAACGGCCCCCACGATGGCACCGGCTCGCTCGAAAAGTCAATTAACGATTTGGGCGATCAAGCCATAATTTGCATCTCGGCCGGCAACGAAGGCGACACGAAGATGTTCATCGGTAAAGAATTTACAGCCGAGGATACCGAACTCAAGACATTTGTAAAAGACAACGCCTCCTCCGGCATCGACATCTGGACCAATGGCACCGAACCGATCACCGTCACGATTGCAATGTTTGACGCCACCCGCCGCAAGCTCTATGATGTTGCCACGACCGATGCCGCCGGGCAATCAGTTTCATCCACCGGTACCAGCGACGGTCAGGAAGCATTTGCAAAATACATCTCCGGATCCTTCACGATGCGCTCAGAAGTCAACCGTCTGAACAATCGCTACCATGTGGCAATAACCGGCACCTTCAAACAATTGCTCTCAGGTCAGAACGTGGCACTCATAATCACCGGCGGCGAAGGCCAGCGGGTTTGGGTCTACGGCTACGGCAACCTCTATACGGCTTTTACCAAAAACGGTGTATCGGGCTACGAGGATGGCACAACCGACGGCACTATCAGCAATGTGGCCTGTGGCGACAAAACGATTGCCGTAGGCTCCTACAACAGTCGCACGACATGGGGTACTTTCGCCGGCCTGAGTCGCTACGCCGGATCATACAAGGTTGACGGCATAAGCCCGTTCTCCTCCTACGGCACCAACTATCAAGGCGTTGAGCTCCCGGCAATATGCGCTCCCGGCGCCAACATCATCTCCTCACTCAACAGATACTACACCTCAAGCCTCGCTTCCACTACCCTCAGCGGCGAGACCTCCGCAGAGGTGACCGGTACTATCACAAACTATTGGGGCCCGATGCAGGGAACCTCTATGTCAAGCCCTTACGCCGCCGGTGTTGTAGCGCTTTGGCTACAGGCCGACCCGACTCTCGACGTTGCCACGGTGCTCGACATAATGAAAAAAACAGCCACAGCCCCTCAGGCTACCGGACTCACGCTGAAGCAATGGGGAGGAGGTCGTCTCAATGCCCTTGCCGGCATCAAGGAAATTCTGAACCGTAAGAACGCCGGCATCGACGGCATCCTGGCCGATACCGACGACAACCTGCTTATCGACAACCCCGCCAAAGGCATCTTCGCCATCGCAATGCCCGGAGCCGCCGGCCTCAAGGCCACCCTCTACAGCACCGCCGGCATCGCCGTGGCCACAGCCTCCACCGACGGCAACGATCTGACCCTCGACGCAGCCCATGCCGCACCCGGCATCTACGTGCTCGCCATCGAGAGCTCCTCGAGCCGACCCGTATCGCGCAAAGTTGTCATCCGATAGTTAATATTTACTAAATCCGGGTGCAAAGGTCAGGCACATTCCCGATGCACGCGAAAAAACCGCTATCTTTGCAGCTTGAATAATTACGTTGAAATGAGAATCCGCCACCTCATATCACTTACACTGCTACTCGCCCTCCTCACCGGATGCGGCGAGTATCAGCGTGTTTTGAAAAGTACCGACCCCAACTACAAATTCGAATACGCCAAGCGCGCATTCGAAGAAAAAAAGTATGTGCAGGCCGCCACACTGCTCGAAGAGGTGATCCATGTATTCAAGGGCTCCGAGAAAGCCGAGGAATCGCTCTACCTTCTCGGTCTCTCCAACTATGAGAACAAGGATTACCCGACGGCATCGACCTACTTCAGCACCTACTACTCGCGCTATCCCCGCGGAAAATATGCCGAGCTCGCCCGCTTCTACAGCGGCTACGGCTATTACCTCGACTCGCCCGACGTGCAGCTCGACCAGTCGGGCACCATCCGCGCCATCGAAGAGCTTCAGGCATTCCTCGACTACTTCCCCCGCTCCGAGCGCGTGTCGATAGCCCAGAACGCCATCTTCGAGCTCCAGGACAAGCTCACGCTCAAGGAGCTCCAGAACGCCCAGCTCTACTACAACATCGGCACCTACCTCGGCAACAACTACGAGAGCGCCATCATCGTGGCCCGCAACGCCATCAAGGAATACCCCTACTCCAAATACAAGGAAGACCTCGAGATGCTCATCCTCAAGGCACGCTACCAGATAGCCTCCCTCTCCGTCGAGGAGAAGAAGACCGACCGCTACCGCGACGTCATCGACGAGTATTACTCGTTCATCAACAACTTCCCCGACGGCCCCAACCGCCAGGAGGCCGACAACATCTTCCGCATCGCCTCGCGCCACGTCACCGACAGCAGCGACCGCTGATAAGATCAAAAAGAAACAACTCGATATATAAGCTACTTCTAAATGGACTACAAGAAGACTAACGCACCGCTCAACACCGTCACCCGCGACATGATTGAGCTTTCAAAAGACACCGGCAACGTCTACGAGACCGTTTGCATAATAGCCAAGCGCGCCAACCAGATTGCCGAAGAAATGAAACACG
>CAYYQS010000088.1:0-10078 GCA_964472555.1 uncultured Bacteroides sp. | reverse complement strand
CCTTGTCGATCATGATATCTATGCGGTAGTCCTCCATGGCGGAATAGAGATACTCCTCCACGATAGGACTGAGGCGGTGAATCTCGTCGATAAAGAGCACATCGTTCTCTTCAAGAGACGTCAGAATTCCTGCGAGATCCCCCGGCTTGTCGAGCACAGGTCCCGAAGTGATCTTTATTCCCACCCCAAGTTCATTAGCCACTATGCCCGCAAGAGTAGTCTTGCCAAGGCCCGGAGGACCGAACAGAAGTATATGGTCAAGCGCCTCCGACCGCATCTTTGCCGCAGCCGTAAAAACCTTCAGATTGTCGATGATCTTCTCCTGACCGTTGAACGAACTGAACGACCCCGGACGAAGCGCTTTCTCAAACTCCGCTTCCGAAGACGCTGCCTGATTACGTATGTCGAATTCTTCCTGATTCATTGTTCCTTTGTCTTTATGCCCGCAACCTTCATTAGTAAATTGAAGATAGTATCAGGCCGTATAGCTGTAAGGCACAGCAGATCGCCACGGTAGCAAGGCTTGTTGCCGAACACCGAGCAAGGGCGGCAGGGTAGTGCGGCCTGCACAGTATTCTCCTCGCTCTGCCCCCATGCTAAAAAGCCGCAGTAAGGATGCGTCGCACCCCATACACTTACCGTAGGAGTACCCGCAAGAGCCGCCAGATGCATGTTTGCCGAGTCCATTGCCACCATACCGTCAATATAGTTGAGGAGCGCAAGTTCTACCCCGAAACCATAACGCTTACCGGCAAGCGACGTTGCCACAGCATATTTCTTTTCCCACTCCTCGAGAATCCTCTGCTCATCGCCTGCGCCCCCGAAGAGAAATACCCGCACCTTCTGCCCGGCCTCAGCCATGGCCTGAATGCGTGCAAGCACCTTCTCCATAAGAGAAGTAGGGTATATCTTCCCGGCATGTGCCGCGAAAGGAGCAATACCCAGCCACATCTCGCCCTCGGGTTTGGGCCCTGTTATCATCGCAAAAATCGACGGATCAGCGCTTCCGCGACTACCGAATAGCCCGGTGAAAGTATCCTTAACCGATATCCCGGCCCGTGCAAAAGTATCGAAGTAACGCTCTATCTGGCTCCTCACAGGCAATAGCACCTTGTTGTGCTTCCGTGTAAGAGCCTTCTGTTGGGCACGTGGTTTCTCAAGATGAACTGCCCCCACACCCTTCAGCCGCAGAAACAGCCCTATCAGACGCGTGCGCAGCACATTGTGAAGATCCACAAGCTCCACCGGCTTGAACCGCTCGTACACTTCCTCGCACAGCCTCTTGATACCCCTCACCCCGGCATATTTCTCCTTAAGGTCAACACCTTCCACCACGAGATTTGCGGGAGCATCCACAAATATCGACGTCATCTGCTCGCGGGTAAGGAGCACAAACCGTACATCAGGGTAAGCACGGCAAGCACTGTAGAGTACCGGCACAACCATGGCCACGTCCCCAAATGCCGAGAAGCGTGTCACAAGCACCGTCGCACCCCCGTGCACCTTCGCCGAAGGCTTATTTTCCGCCATAGAGCACCGGATTGGTGGCCGGGTCGTTATACATCTTCATCTGGCGGTACACCTTCATATACTTACGCCCTCCGGCAATATCATCTAAAAGTGCATCGATTGCCGAGATAAGATCAGTCCGTTGCTCCTCGAGCACAGCGAGTTTTGCCGCACAGCGCGCGCGGTGCTCAGCCGAAGCATCCACGCGCTCCGCCTCAGCCTTCATATGGTATATCTTAAGCGCAAGTATCGAAAGACGGTCAAGCGCCCATGCCGGACTCTCCGTGTTGATCGTAGCATCAGCAAGCACCTTCACATCCTTATAGAGCTCGCGGAAATAGCTGTCAAGCTCTTCTACCATATCCGTACGCTCCTGATTCGACCTGTCGATACGCCTCTTAAGCGCAAGGGCGGCAATCGGATCAATCTCCGGATCGCGTATTATATCTTCAAGGTGCCACTGCAACGCATCGATACGGTTCTTAGCGTAGAGCACATCCTCTACCGTTCCTGCCGTATAAGGGTTACGGCTCGGTGCATCCACATCATCATCTATATGGTAGTCGCGTACCGATTCTTCAAATATTCTGTAGCTCTTTTCTGCAAATTTCATATATCTTAGAGGAGATTTTTTGTTTAGTCTACAAAACTACAAATAAAAAACTACATACGCAACCCTCTTTCCCCTCTTACATTAATCAAATATACTCTAAAACATATATTTGAAAAAATATACCCTCAAATACCGCTCTTTACAAAATTTTGATTAACTTTGCGCTCGCATATACCATGTAGAATATCGTCATGAGAGTTAAGATACATCACGAAGGCACCGGAATCCTCATTATCCTACTGGCTATCCTCTTGATAGTCAATCTACCGTTATGGATCTGGGTGAGACCTTACGCTTGGGCTATCGCGCTTACAGTCTTAAGCACGATATTCTATCTGCTCGTTGTAAACTTCTTCCGCTCGCCCCGCCGTACATTCACCGGCGACCCGGTCAACGCCGTCGTATCATCTGCCGACGGAACAGTCGTTGCCCTCGAGGAAACTTTCGAAGACGAGTACCTCCATTGCCGTTGCATCCAGCTTTCGGTATTCATGAGCGTGTTCAACGTCCATGCCAACTGGTTCCCCGTCGACGGAGTCGTTACCTATATCAAGCACCATGCCGGTAGATTCATGGGAGCTTATCTCCCCAAGTCAAGCACCGAGAACGAACGTTCGACCGTAGTAATCCGCACCCCGGCTGGTCAGGACGTTCTCATGCGACAGATCGCAGGAGCCGTGGCCCGAAGGATTGTCACCTACGCTCGCCCCGGCGACGAAGCTTCTATCGAAGACCACATGGGATTCATCAAATTCGGTTCCAGAATAGACCTCTACCTCCCGCTTGGCACCGAAATTTTCGTTAAAATCGGCGACAAGACCACCGGGGGGGTCACTCAGGTGGGCCGCCTCGTCCCCGACAAAAAATAAAGAATGAATATCATCGACCGTATTACATCGGTTATTCCAAACTCGATAACCTCACTCAACCTCATAAGCGGTTGCGTGGCTATTTTCATGGCATTTCACCTGAACGAACCCCTCGGGCCTCTTACAGGTAAATACTGGGCTATGATAGCAATGGGAGCAGCAGCTCTCTTCGACTTCTGCGACGGAGCCGCAGCACGGCTCCTCAAGAAATTCTCCCCCCTCGGAGCCGACCTCGACTCACTTTCCGACATGGTAAGTTTCGGCGTTGCCCCGGCAATGCTCGTGCTCAACGTAATGCTCGACCGCGGCGACCTCCTATGGCCCGCTTTCGCAGCATTATTCATCCCTGTATTCGGAGCTCTCCGCCTCGCAAAATTCAACATCGACACAACTCAGTCCACAGTCTTCCGGGGCCTACCCATCCCCGCAAACGCAATCTTCTGGATCGGAGTCGTGGGCTGGATCGACCGCTACTTCTATCCCGGTTGGCTCCCAATGCTCATCCTCATTGCATTCATGTGCTGGGCAATGGTTGGCAAATTCAAGATGTTCTCACTGAAGATGAAGAACTTCGATTTTCACGAAAACTTCATCCGCTACGTCCTCATTGCAGCCACCATTATTTTCGTAGTAGTCTACGGCCTATCTGGCCTTGCATGGGCTATCCTCCTCTATTTCCTCCTTTCCTACCTGCGCCAGAGCCGTATCTGAGCGCTTGCACGGTCCTTTTGTTGCCGGTGCATAACTTTATTTAATCTACAATGTTCGGACTTCTTATATTACTCCTCATCCTCTTTCTCCTTTGGCCACTCATCAAGGTCCTTTGGCGCACCTATGTGCAGGTCAACAGAATGCGACGCTTCATGGCCGATCCTGCAGGTGAAATGCGCCGTCAGGCCGAGAAAGCTGCCAGAAACCGCTCAAAGACATCCTCAGCTACGCCTTCC
This sequence comes from uncultured Bacteroides sp., assembly GCA_964472555.1. GTDB lineage: Bacteria > Bacteroidota > Bacteroidia > Bacteroidales > Muribaculaceae > CAG-873. Next base: position 6,140 of record CAYYQS010000088.1, on the reverse strand, counting down.
GCTCCCCGGAAAGAGAAAAAAATCCCGCGCGACGTTGGCGAATACATATCTTACACTGAGATAGAAGTTTCCGAAGAGCAGCGAAGGGCCGACGGTCAGCGCCAGTCCGTGTCATACACCGAAGAAGAACAGATCACCGACATCAAATGGGTTGACATAAAATGAAACAGCTCTACGATTTCCTCCGGCGACTCGCCGAAAACAATAACCGCGAGTGGTTTGCCGCTCACAAACCCGAATACGAACGCATCCGCGCAGCTTGGCTCGAAGACCTCCAGAAACTCATCGACAGAATGGCGCTCTTCGAACCCTCCCTCGCTCACGTACAGGCTCGCGACTGCGTCTACCGAATATACCGCGACACACGCTTCTCCCACGATAAGACTCCGCTGAAGACCTACTTCTCGGCACTCATCTCTCCCACCGGACGCCACTGCGACCGCGCCTGCTACTACTTTCATCAGGGCGTCGACGTATCCGCACTCTACGGTGGAGTATGGTGTCCCGAGCCTCAGGTACTCAAGAAACTTCGCAAAGCCATAGTCGACAACATCGAAGAATTCCGCGGCATTGTCGAGGCCCCCGACGTACTCAAATATTTTCCCGGCTGGTACGGTCGTCAGCTAAAGACCGCACCGAAGGGCTACGACCGCGATCACCCCGACATCGAGTTCCTTCGCCTCACCGAGTTCGGAAAAGAGCACTTGCTCCCCCCCCAATTTTTCGAGCAGCCCGACTGGATAGAGCGCACAGCCCGCCTCTACGAGATCCTTAAGCCGATGAACGATTTCCTAAATTATTCCATAGATGAATAACCCCCAAGACCGACCCGACGCCTGCGTTATCATACCAATGTATAACGAGTGCGAGAACGCTGCCGCTATCATCGATGCCGTTATCGCACTCGACACCCCCTTCGACATCCTCGTCATCGACGACAACTCTCCCGACGGTACCGCAGCGATAGTTCGTACCAAAATGCAGGAATATCCGGGCCGCATTCACCTCATCGAGCGTCCCGGAAAGCTCGGCCTCGGCACTGCCTACATCACCGGTTTCCGCTATTGCCTCGAAAAAGGCTACGAATTCATCTGCGAGATGGACGCCGATTTCTCTCACAACCCTGCCGACCTCATCCGCCTGCGCAACACAGCTATCGAGCAGCATGCCGACGTCGTGGTAGGATCGCGCTACGTCACCGGTGTCAACGTCGTAAACTGGCCCATGGGACGCATCCTAATGTCCTACTACGCCTCAAAGTACGTTCGTTTCATCACCGGCCTCCCCGTCCACGACACCACCGCCGGATTCGTCTGCTATCGTCGACGCGTACTCGAAGCCCTTCCTCTCGACAAAATCAAGTTCAAAGGCTATGCTTTCCAGATCGAGATGAAGTTTACAGCCTTCAAATATGGCTTCAAAGTTGTCGAAGTCCCCATTATCTTCGTCAACCGCGTCCTCGGCACAAGCAAAATGAACTCAAGCATATTCGGCGAGGCTGTGTTCGGTGTCATCCGTCTCAAATGGAATAGCCTCTTCACACGTTTTCCCGACTATTCAGCCAAATGAAGATCTACAACGCCCTCATTGTCACCGCCTCAGGCATTGGCCGCGGTTGGGTCGAGTGGACCGGTTGCAATATCACAGCCTCAGGGCATGGCGACACTCCCGTCTCCGGTGGAGATATCGACGCTCGTGGTGCCTATCTCATTCCCGGCCTCGTCGACACACACGTCCACTTCCGCGAGCCCGGCCTGACTCACAAAGCCGACTACACCACCGAAAGCCGAGCTGCTGTCGCAGGGGGCATCGTCACAGTCTTCGACATGCCCAATACTATCCCTCCCACCACAACGGCTGAAGAACTCCTTGCGAAGATCGCGCTCATAGAGTCTAAGCACCTCCCATGCCGCATCATCCCCATGATCGCGGCTGCCGACGATGCCGTAAGCCAGCTCCAGGCTCTCGGGCGCGACGCTACGCCTTGCGTAAAACTCTTCCTCGGCACCACGACCGGCGCAATGGGAGCTCCCTCGGGAAAACATCTCGAAGACCTCTTCCGCTATTGTGCCGACGAAAACCTCCCGATAATGGTACACGCCGAAGACAACGCCATTATCGACGCAAACATGAAGCGCGAAGCCGAATACTTCGGGGGCATCGACAGAATTCCTTTCGACCGCCACTACCGCATCCGTTCGCGCGAAGCATGCTTCAAGTCCACGGCTCGTGCTGTCGAACTCGCCGAACGCTTCGGCACACACCTCCACATCGCCCACATAAGCACCGCCGAAGAGGTACGCGAATTCCTCTCCGAAGGGCCCACCGAAGGCAAACTCATCACCGCCGAAACAACTCCCCTCTACCTCGACCCCTTTATAGCAGTCCCCGCCAACCGCGACTGCCGCCTTAAGGTAAATCCCGCCATTAAAGAAGAATACGACGCCGAGGCACTCCGCGCAGCCCTCTTTTCAGGCGCTATCGACACCATCGGCACCGACCATGCACCTCACCTTCTCTCCGAGAAGATGCTTCCCGGCCTGTCTGGTGCATCAGGTGCTCCCTCAATCCAGTTTGCCCTCCCGGCAATGCTCTCCTACCTGCCCTTAGAGAAAATTGTTGAAAAAATGACCGTCGGCCCACGCGACGTCTTCGGAGTGCATTGCAACACCGCTTTCACCCCGGGTAGTACCGCCGATTTCGTTCTCGTTAAGGAAGTTGACCCCTACATAGTCACCGATGCCGACGTGCTTTCGCGATGCGCATGGACACCCTTCGCTGGCCGCACATTCAGGCATCGCGTCATCTCCACATGGGTCGAAGGCTCGCAGGTCTACTCTGCATAATCCGGCGCAGTTCCCCCTTAGATACAGCAACGGGCACCTTGCAGCATGCAGGGTGCCCGTTTGTTGGTTGATTATTTCTTAAGCCTTGGCGGCAAGAGGCGCAGGCACATTGTACACGCGCGTAGCAAGCTCCTGGTCAAGCATATAGAGAGCAAGACCGTCGTCTCCGATCAGCTTCAGGCGATCGATCAGATTCTTTGCCGTCTCCTCTTCCTCAACCTGCTCCGACACAAACCAGTCAAGCTTTCCGCGGGTTGCATAGTCGTGTTCCGATTCAGCCAGTGCATAAAGGTTGTTGATAAGCGAAGTCACCTTCTCCTCGTGGGCCAGTGTCTGCTCGAAAGCATCCAGAGGCGACTTCCAGCTCGTCGGCACTGTCTCGATTGCTTCGAGTGTCACACGACCGCCGCGACTGTTTAGATAGTTCATGAAAATTTCGGCATGAGCCTGCTCCTCCTTGAACTGAATGCGGAACCAGTTGGCGATTCCCGCACGGCCCTCGGCCTCGAAGTGCATGCCCATTGATAGATAGAGATATGCCGACCAGAATTCGGCGTTGATCTGCGCATTGAGCGCATCTTGCATTTTAGGACTTATCATAGAGTTGTGAATATATTAGGTTACTTATTTCCTCACACCTAAATCAACCCGGTGACGGTGGTCTGCCGAGCGCTTAAGGAACGGTTCTACCGTATAAAATCTTCCGATTCCCGTAGTATCCGACCCCGCAGGAATCAGGAGCACGGTGCCGCGAGGATACTCGGCCGCCGCTTCTACCGTAGCTACCGTCCGCACCTTATCGTCAAGATAGAAATTCAGCGAATAAAGGCGGTACATCCGCGTTGGCATCATGCTTATCACGGCCGGAGGATTCTCTGCCTCGATGCGTGCAAGCCCGTTGGCATCGCTCTTCGGATTGAGAAACAGAGGCATTCCCACTGCCACATAAGCCAGATACATACTCCACACTGTCACAAGAGTATGTCCCAGCGGACTATGACGGTTCAGCGCCCACGCAATCCCGCAGCCTGCAGGGATTGCTAAAATCAAATATCCCCACCAGGGTATCGTTCCGGTAGGCATCTTAGGTATGTCTATAAATTGCGTGGCTATAAGAGCTATTGGTGCAAGTATTGCTAATACAGCCACAAACCACGCGAAGAATTTTCGTGCCCCTGCAGTCGACGCGCTTTCTATCGCGCAGCAAATCCCGTAGCAGATAAAAGGATAAGCTGGCAGAAGATACACCGACCGCTTACTCTCGGGTATAGTATAGAATGCTACCGTCAGCACTGCCCCGCAGAGGCTCAGAAGTCCGGTTGGTGTAGGCATCCTGAATTCTCGCTTGTATTTTCCGAAGCAGGCCGCAAGAAGGAATACTGTCCACGGAAGCAGGCCCGCTGCAAGAGTCACGAAATTATACCAGAAAGGCTGCACATGGCTGTCGTACGACATCCGGTTGAATAGTCGGCCGAAATTCTCTTCCATCATCAGATCGTAGAATCCCTCGCCTCCTTGAAGATACGCCGTATAGCCCCACCACATCATCGGCACTATGGCAAGCGTGGCAAGCCCGAGCATCTTCAGAAGACTCGCAAAGAAATTGCGGCGACGCAACAGAAGATAAACCCCGAAGATAAAGCACGGCAGAAACGACCCTACAGGGCCCTTCGTCAGGCACGCACAGCTCATCAGCGCCCACGCATAGAGGTAGAGTAGGGCACGGCGCTTACCCGCATTATGCTCTTCTGCAGCATATAAAGCATAGAGTCCTCCAACCATACACGCCGTCAGAACCATATCGAGGCGGCAGGCTAAGGCTGCCCTGAACACCTCGAAACTGCACAGAGTGATCATGCTGAAAACAAGTGCGAAGCGATCGCCTTTTTCTCGCCGGGCCCAGAAATAGCCACCGCAGATCATCCCCACAGCTGCAAGAGCCGACGGCAGACGCGAAATGAATTCATTCACCACTCCACCGTTGAAGATCGTGGCGAAAATAGCTATCAGCCAACCTAAAAATGGCGGCTTGAAAGGAATATCACCACCATAATTTGTCGGGAGAATCCAGTTCCCGCTCTCAAGAATGCTAACTCCTACTATAGCTTCGCGGGGTTCACCCTTGGAGTAAAAAAGAGTCTCTCCAAGCCACGGCACAAGCAGTACTACTGAGGCCAGTAAGACCACCGGAAATGCCGTGCGAAAGAGTCTGTTGACTTCGTGTTTCATATGGCAAAATTAATAAACCCACTCCGATTTACCAAAACTTTTTTCTCCCGCGAAATATTCGTATCTTTGTCACGTTCTCCCTACATAAAGATATGAACATATTCAGCAAAATAATACGCGCCGTCCGCCACGAGCGCGACATGCGCAAAGCTCCCTTGAGGGTCGAATTCGTCCTCTCCGACTACTGCAACCTCAACTGCAAAGGGTGTACCCACTATTCACCCCTTGCGCCTAAGAAATTCGAGACACTCGACACCCTCCGTCGCACAATGGCTCACATCGGCCGCGTAGCCGGAAGCGGCATAAGCAAAGCATACCTCATTGGAGGTGAGACCCTTCTCTATCCCCACCTCGAAGAAGCAATGGAGCTCCTACGAGCCAACTTCCCCTCCCAGCAGCTCTACATCTTCACAAACGGCCTCATCATACCACGCATGTCCGACTCCTTCTGGGAGACAGCACGCCGTAACGACATAATATTAGGAGTCACGCGCTACCCCATAAAATTCGACTACGACTCCGCTATTGCACTCGCAAAAAGCAAAGGAGTGCGCGTTGAAGTCTTCGCCGACCGTTCCGACGATCACTCCTTCTTCCGTTACGCCCTCGACCCGCGCGGTCATCGCAACCGCGCCATTGCACACCTCAAGTGCGACAACCGTGGATGCCTGTCCGTAGTCGGCGACCGTCTATACCCATGCTCCATCAGCGGATGCGTTCACCACCTCAACAACGCATTCGGCACCAAATTCACCCACCGTCCTGGCGACTATATCGAAGTAAAAGACATCCGCAGCGTCGACGACATCCGGCGCCTCCGCGACCGACCCGTACCCTTCTGCGAGTACTGCATCCTTCCCCCCAACCCCGTCACACACGCTCCCTCCAACCGCACACCCGACGAATGGATCGAAAATTATCAAAAAAAATAGCACCCCTATTGCATACCAGGAATAAAAATCGTAACTTTGCACCGCATTAGCGGAAATCCCGCAAACACTCCAATGGAGAGATGCCGGAGTGGTCGATCGGGGCGGTCTCGAAAACCGTTGTACCCTTGCGGGT
>CAYYQS010000087.1:0-10144 GCA_964472555.1 uncultured Bacteroides sp. | reverse complement strand
CAGCTGCCCCGCACACGATGAGAGCATAGCTCTCACGCCCCGCAGCGAAGAGAACATTGACATCGTGGGTTAATTATTGCGCAAAGCACTCCGATATGCTTAATTATAAAATCACCATTCCAACTTTTTTACAAAGGGTGGACGGTATCTCATTATTTTTTGGTACCTTTGCAAGTATTTTATCATTAAGCAATCACATCAGCTATGAAATTACGCAGACTTTTCACAGCTTTATTTCTACTATTCGTCGGCGCGGCGGCTCTTTGTGCGGCAGGCCCGTCGGATACTCCTGTGCGTTGGCGCACAATAGTGAAGGCTACCGGTCCTGACACCGGAACCGTTACTTTCAAGGCCCTTATAAGCGAGGGTTGGCATCTCTATGGCTTAACTGTACCTGAGGGAGGCCCCAAACCCACTTCTTTCGATCTTAAAGGTAGCTCCGACGTAACCTTTATGGGCAAGATCCAGCCTTCGCGTAAGCCGCTAACCATTCATGATCCCCTTTTCGGACTCAAACTTGACTGGTGGGATGCCAATGTAGAGTTTACCGTGCCTTTCAAGGTCACCGGCGATGCTCCTCGCATCGAATGTAAAATCAACTACATGAGCTGCGACGGCAATACCTGTCGGCCGCCCAAAACTGAAACTATAGCAACCCCGGTAAAACTATGAAACGACTGAGTTTCTTTCTGACTATAGTCTGTCTTGCCGCTGCTTGGGCATTCGCGGCTCCCTCTCCGGTTTCATGCACACCCTCGATTGAGACCGTCGACGACAACACCGACGCAGGAACGCTGATTATCAAAGTTGATGTTGCCGAAGGTTGGCACATCTATGGCATTACGATGCCCGAAGGAGGATTCGAGGCAGGCATCCCCGACCCGACCCAGATTACTTTCGAAAGTGGGACGGGAGCTTCCGGAGCCCTCGAATGTGATATCGAAGCTACCATGCATAAGGATGAATCCTTAGGGTGTGAACTTCCTTGGCTTTCGGGATCGTTTACTCTCCGCCAGCCCTTTACAAAGACTTCAGCCACCCGTACTGTTGCCGGAGTTCTCCGGTATATGGCTTGCACCGACGAAGCGTGCACGCCCCCGGCAAAGTTTGAATTCTCGCTGCCTTTCGGCGAGGCTACATCTACCGAAACAGCGGCGGCTCCAAGCACCTCCAATCTCACCGAACTGAGTGCCTTCTGGGCTCCCGTCGAAGTGCAGGGAGAGAGCACGGCACAGTCATTCTGGGGAATCCTGCTTTTCAGCTTCCTCGGTGGTCTTGTGGCTCTTATGACGCCTTGCGTTTGGCCAATGATCCCGATGACGGTAAGTTTCTTCCTGAAAAAGAGCAAGAGCCGACGCCGTTCGATAATCGATGCTTCGCTCTACAGCGCAAGCATCATAGTGATTTTCCTCACCCTCGGCATAGTGTTGACCCTCCTCTTCGGCCCCGGAAAACTTAACGAGATAGCAACGGGTGCTGTTTTCAACCTGATATTCTTCGCGTTGCTCGTTCTCTTTGCAATTTCTTTCTTCGGAGCTTTCGAAATAACACTTCCCTCCAAGTGGAGCAATGCTGCTGATGCCCGTGCAGAGAGCACATCGGGAGTACTCAGTATCTTCTTCATGGCTTTCACGCTGGTGCTGGTGTCTTTTTCGTGCACCGGTCCTATCATCGGCACTGTACTCGTTGAGACTTTCTCTCAGAGCAATCTCTTAGGTCCGCTCGCAGGCATGGGAGGTTTTGCCCTTGGCCTCGCTCTTCCCTTCGGCCTTTTCGCCCTTTTCCCCTCCATGCTGAAAGAACTTCCGCGCTCCGGTGGTTGGCTTAATACTGTGAAAGTTGTATTAGGATTCATTGAGCTTATCCTTTCGCTGAAATTCCTGTCTGTGGCCGACCTTGCCTATGGCTGGCGAATTCTCGACCGCGAGGTGTTTATTGCTATCTGGATTGTGCTTTTCGTCCTTCTCGGCATCTACCTCCTCGGAAAACTCCGTTTCAGCCACGACGCGCCGCTCGATCACACTCCCGTAGGCCGATTCTTCCTCGCAGTGGCTTCATTCTCGTTCGCCGTGTATCTTCTTCCGGGTCTTTGGGGTGCACCCCTTAAAGCTATCAGCGCTTTCGCACCACCTCTCTACACCCAGGACTTCAATCTCTACGGTGGCACCTTCGAGGAATTCCACGACTACGATCAAGGTATGATCTACGCTTCGGAGCACAACAAGCCTGTCCTGCTCGATTTCTCAGGATACGCCTGCGTAAATTGCCGCAAAATGGAAGGTGCAGTCTTCGACAATGCTACAGTGCGTACGATTATTGAAGACAACTATGTGCTTATCAAGCTTATGGTTGACGACAAGGCTTCGCTCACCGAACCCATGTACGTTGAGGAAGAAGGTAAAACAATGAAACTAACTACCGTAGGTGAACGCTGGGCTTATCTTCAGCGCCACAAATTCGGTATCAATTCACAGCCCTACTACGTGCTCCTCGACAACGCAGGTAAACCGCTCGAGGCTCCCCGTGTGTACGACGAGAACGTATCAGCATTCACCGAATGGCTCGAAAAGGGCATAGAAACTTATCAGGCTCAGAAATAACATGCATACCCGTCAGGAAAAAATAGAAGCTCTCGGCAGGGTGATCGACGTGCTCGACATCCTCCGTGTAAAATGTCCCTGGGACGCCAAGCAGACCAACGAAAGTTTGCGTCCGAACACTATCGAGGAGGTCTACGAACTTGCGCAGGCTCTTCTTGAAGAGAACGACGCTGAAATAAAGAAAGAGCTGGGCGACGTGTTGCTCCACGTACTCTTCTACTCCAAGATTGGGGAGGAAAAAGAGGCCTTCGATATCGTGGACGTGGCTGATGCGCTGAATAATAAACTCATCTTCCGGCATCCTCATGTATTCGGCGAAGTGCATGTCGACAATGCCGAGCAGGTGACACAGAACTGGGAGCAACTGAAGCTCAAGGAAAAGGACGGCAACCGCTCTGTACTTGCGGGAGTTCCCGCTGCACTTCCTGCCCTCGTGAAGGCTTTCCGCGTACAGGAAAAAGCTGCCAACGTCGGCTTCGACTGGGAAACACCGGAGCAGGTGTGGGCAAAGGTCGAGGAAGAAACTTCAGAGGTTGCCGAGGCTATAAAGGCAGGCTCCAAGGAAGACATCGAAGCAGAATTCGGCGACTTGATATTCAGTGTGGTCAATGCCGCTCGCCTATATGGCGTGAACCCCGAGAACGCTCTCGAAAGGACAAACAAGAAGTTCATATCGCGCTTCAACTACGTTGAGGAGAGTGCCAAAAAGCAGGGTCGCAACATCCGCGAACTCACGCTCGAAGAAATGGACGCTCTCTGGAATGAAGCTAAAACATTGAAATGAAGCTTTGTATCACGGAGAAACCCAGTGTAGCAAAGGATATCGCAGCTATTCTAGGAGCATCTACGCGCCACGACGGATTCTACGAAGGCGCGGGATACTGCGTGACGTGGACTTTCGGACACCTCTGTTGTCTACTTGAACCTCACGACTACTCCGACTCGTGGAAGCGGTGGACTCTGAGTTCGCTCCCTATGCTTCCCCAGAAATTTGATATCAAGCTTATCGACGATCCCGGCATCAAGAAGCAATTCGCAGTTATCGAGTCGCTCATCAGCAAAGCCGACGAAGTGATAAACTGCGGTGACGCCGGGCAGGAAGGAGAACTGATCCAGCGCTGGGTGATGAAGAAAGCACGCACCGGATGCCCCGTGAGCCGACTATGGATATCATCCCTTACGGATGAATCTATACGTGAAGGTTTCAACGGTCTCAAGCCTCAGGAAGAGTTCGACCGACTCTTCTATGCAGGTTTGTCGAGAGCCATCGGCGACTGGATCTTGGGTATGAATGCCACGCGCCTATACACGCTGAAATATTCTCGACCGGGCCAAGTCCTGTCAATCGGACGGGTGCAGACCCCTACCCTCGCCCTGATCGTGAAGAGGCAGAAGGAGATAGAGGAGTTCGTACCCAAAGACTCCTGGGAGCTTCACACCATATACCGCAAGGCAAATTTCACTTTTACCGGCGACCGCTTCGAAAAGGAACAGGAAGGCGCCGAAGCCGTAGAGAAAATCAAGGACGAGATATTCGTTATCGACGATGTTGCGAAGAAAAAGGGGCGTGAAGCGCCCCCGAGGTTGTTCGATCTAACTTCGCTACAGGTTGAGTGCAACAAGAAATTTTCATGGACCGCCGACCAGACTCTGCGTCTTATCCAGAGCCTTTATGAGAAAAAACTCACAACCTATCCGCGCGTCGACACCACGTATCTTTCCGATGACATCCACCCGAAGATTGCTCCTACCCTGCGCAGGATGACTCCTTATGCGTCTCTTACAGAGCCAATACTCGCAAAGCCAATAGCGAAATCTAAGAAGATATTCGACAACAGCAAAGTGACGGATCACCACGCTATCATTCCTACCGGACAATCTCCTGTAGGCCTGCAGGGTGACGAAAAGAAGCTGTATCACCTTATTGCTATGCGCTTCATTTCGGCATTTTATCCCGACTGCGTGTTTGAAGGCACTACCGTGACCGGACACGCAGGAGCGTACGGTTTCAAGGCTACGGGAAAAGTGATTATTGAACCCGGCTGGCGCAGTCTTTTCCAAAAGAATGATGATGATTCCAAGGAGTCGGAATCTCCCGACGACGGCTCTGGAATTCTCCCCGTATTCACACCCGGAGAGAGCGGCCCTCACGAGCCATTCTTGGCAAAAAAAACCACTCAGCCTCCCAAGTACTACACAGAAGGAACACTGCTGAGAGCAATGGAGACTGCAGGACGTACGGTGGACAATGAGGAACTTCGCGAAGCTATGAAGGACAACGGCATCGGGCGTCCCTCCACGCGTGCAGCTATTATCGAAACGCTCTTCAAGCGTCGATACATCATTCGTGACAAGAAAAACATTCTCGCCACCCAGGCAGGAATCGACCTTATTGCTACGATAAATGAAGAATTGCTGAAGTCGGCCAAGCTTACCGGTCTGTGGGAAAACAAGTTGCGCCGAATCGAAAGAGGCGACTACTCGCCTGCGCTCTTCATACGCGAAATTAGCGAACTTATCAACAAGATCGTGTACAATGTGTTGAGCGACAATTCCAACCGCCGAATTATCACAGAAGAACCGGAAACCCCTAAGTCAGCTAAGGCAACGAAAACGCCCAAGCCTCGTGCACCGCGAATAACGAAACTTGAGCAGGTAAAGTGCCCAGTGTGCGGAGAAGGTCATCTGCTGAAGGGCCGAACGGCTTTCGGCTGCAGCCGTTATGCCGAGGGGTGCGGCTTCCGTCTTTCATTCGACGAATGTCCGGCAGAAACCACTCCGGCTCAGATTAAGAAACATATTTCCCGCAAGACATCTAAATGACGGAGTGGCTTCAATGGACAATCGTTGCGATATTAGTGGTCTTTTCGGCGGCCTATCTCATCCGCAAAGCTGTGAAGGCCTCCAAGAATCCTTGTGCCGGATGCGACCTTGCCTCTAAGTGCAGAAAGCAGGACCTGAAGAAGGACTGCTCACGTGAAAAAATCTAATTAGACTAACCTCAAAAAAATATGCTATGAAACAGTGCCCTCGCTGCAAAAACTACACCAACGACTATTCAAACTACTGCGGTAGCTGCGGATATAATTTCAGCTCCGCAGAAAGCAATGCGCCTGTCACTCCTCCCGATCCCCGATATCAGCCTTTTGAATCCGACAATGCATTCGATGCCTGCGGTCCTGAAGGAAAGAGCCGCGGTATTGCAGCACTTCTCGCGATCTTCGTTGGAGGATTAGGAATCCAGTACCTCTATCTCGGAAAGACAATGGGAATGATTTACTGCATTCTGCTGAGCCTCGTCACATGCGGACTCTGGTCGACCGTGATGCTCATTCAGGGAATTGTAATGCTGTGCATGACCAATATGCAGTTCTATCAGAAATACGTCGCTACAGATAAGTCCTTCCCTCTATTCTAAAATATTACTCCAAACACTAAAAAAACGTCAATAACGCACTTCTTAGGCTGTTATCTGAAAAAAAATGACTAACTTTGCCAAAATATCTGATACAAACCAAGACCTCTCTTCAGAAAGCCGATAATGGACGTTAAAAAAGTGCTATTCATCTCGCAGGAGATAGACCCATACCTTCCGGCAACCGGGCTGGCCACCTTTTCTCGAAATCTTGCACAGGGACTTCAGGAAAAAGGCGCGGAAGTACGCTCTTTCATGCCTAAATACGGGGCAATCAACGAGCGTCGCAACCAGTTGCACGAAGTGATACGCCTATCGGGTCTCAACATCATCATCGACGACAGCGATCATCCTCTGATCATCAAGGTTGCCACCCTCCAACCCTCGCGTCTTCAGGTGTATTTCATTGACAACGATGACTATTTCTACCGCCATACACCCGGAAAACTTGAAACTACCGACTGGGCTGAGCTGAACGATGAACGCTCAATATTCTTCGTTCGCGGCACGGTGGAGACTGTTAAGAAACTGCGGTGGGAAGCTGATATAGTTCAGTGTATAGGCTGGATCACGGCTCTGACGCCTCTGTATCTTAAGAAGATATACAACGAAGACCCGTCGTTTACTCACAGCAAGATAGTCTACTCTCTGGTAAATGATGCCTTCGAAGGTTCGCTCGATGCCGCTATGGTAGACAAACTAAAGCAGGAAGGATTCACCGACGAGCAGCTTGCCGCACTTACAGCCGACGGTACTCCGGTGGACTATGTAAAGCTCAATAAGATAGCTATCGACAATGCCGATGCTATTATCGAAAGTACAGAAGGAGTTCTTCCTGAACTCGTGGAGTATGCAAAAGCATCTGGGAAACCGTTCCTGCCCTACGCACCTGCCGACGATACCTCGGCCGCTTACACCGACTTCTACCGTTCGCTCTGATTCTCAATGATTATGAAACTCCGCAAATTGGCGTATTTCGTTATCGCCGCTGCTTCTATAATGCCTTTCGCAGCCTGCGATGAGACATCCACGATAGGATCTTCCATTACCGGTCAGAATGTGGGAATCGTGATAGACTCTGCATTCACTGTCACCGCAAAACCAGTCCTGGTATCTTCGGTAAGTCCCCGCATCAACACACAAATGCTGGGGCGTGTCGATATCCCCGGCTTTGGAAGCCTCTCGAGCGACGTTGTGGCACAATTCCTGCCGACTACCGTGCTCGATACAGTAAACTTTTCGGCTGAAAACGTAGACTCGATAACTATTCTTCTGCAATACAACCGTGGAGCTTTTCTCGGCGATTCCGTTGCACCTATGGGTATCACGATCTATCCTCTTACAAAACTTCTGCCCTCGGATATCACAAGTGCTTTCGATCCTGAAGGATATTACGACAAGACACCACTCGCAACAAAAATTTTCAACACTTCCACCTTCCATTCTTCGGCATCCGACAAAGCTGCCGCTTCACGAAAGATACGTGTGAAGTTGCCCTTAAGTTTCGGCAAGGAGCTTTTTAAGAAATTCGTCGAGAATCCTGCAACTTACGCCAACGGACAGATCTTTGCCAAAGATGTTTTCCCGGGCATTTATATCGCCAACTCCTTCGGTAACGGCCGAATCACCACAATGAGCATCTGCGGAATGACGATGAATCTTCGCAAGATTTATCTCCCGGAAGGAGAAGAAAAACTTGACACACTCGACGCCGAGCACCTCTACTATCTGGTGACTCCGGAGGTGATGAACAACAATAATATCCACTACACAATGGATGCTCAGCTCAAAAGCAAGATTGAGAGCGGACGCAATATCATCGCAGCTCCGGTAGGATCGGAACTTGAGCTTTCATTCCCTCTTCCCGAGATCATCGAGCGCTATAATGCCGCAGGAGGCAACCAGTCGGTGATCAACGGTCTTACGCTTGAGATTCCGGCTGATTCGATTGCTAACGGCTATGGTGTGACTCCCCCGCCCTATCTTCTTCTGGTACTCAAAAAAGACCGTGATGCGTTCTTCGCAAAGAATAAGCTGACCGACAATGTGACCTCGTTCTACGCCGAGTATTCCGCTAGCTACGGCCGATACTATTTCGGTTCGCTGAGATCGTATCTTACCGAGATGCTGTCACACGACGAAATCACTGAAGAAGACTATACATTCTCTCTGGTACCCGTTCAGGTAAACTTTGAAAATACGGCAAACTCGAGCTATTATAGCACTGTAAGTCAGGTTGAATCGGAGATTTATCCCTATGTCGCCGGGCCAGCAATGGTTGAAATGCGTTTAGAGGATGTAAAAATAAAATTTACGTATAGTTTGCAGACTCAAAAATAAATCACTAACTTTGCACCCGCAATGAAGCAAGCCGCAATAGCTCAGTTGGTAGAGCATTTCATTCGTAACGAAAAGGTCGTGGGTTCGAGTCCCACTCGCGGCTCAGAAGATAAAAGGTTGTGTATCAGTCACAACCTTTTTATTTTGCGGTTTACTCAACGTTGATGATATCCATTCCAAGTAGCCCAGGAGTCACTGTGGCGGGCAATTTATGTGCAGTTTTTGTGCTGTTAAATTTCTCAAGGGAGACCTGGCGGTCTTTGACTCGGCCGTCGGGAAATTGAATGGTGATGTAATATACTTTGTAGGTATGGCGCGGGCCATAAGTACGACGGCCTCGACGGCTGCTTTGGGTGCGCGTCGCGGAGTATCTGTTTACTACAGTTGCTTCGATGTGCCTTGTTTTCTCTTCTTTCCTACCTATATAGTTTAGGCCGAGAGTGGCGGCTCCGAGAGCTGATGTAAGAACGGCGGCTAAAATAAATCCGTAGAGCAATGATTGCGAGACGTCGTAGCGTTTTTCTTTGTAGAGACGCAAAGCGCGCGATACGGCGAAAGTGATACCGATAATTGTCGCCGGACCCCAGATTGAATACCAGTGTACAAGGGTGCGTGCCTGAAGGGCCGCTGCTCCGCCTCCTGCCACACAGATGAAGAGGAGTGCCAAAACGAGGAGTGCCTTATCTCTGAAATTTCCTCTTGTCATTTTCATGGAAATTTGATAATTTTGCGGTCTAAAACTACGGATAGTGATTCACCGACAAAATTAATACAATTATACCCAATCATGTTTACTTTCAATAAGAAATCCATATCAATTCTTCTTTGCGCAGGTTTTCTGGCCGGAGCTGCGCCTATTTGTAACGCTCAGCTGAAGATTTCGCCACGTGCAATCTCCGCTGTAGCCAAGACTGCCCAGGCTCTTACTATCACTGATGAACAGATGGCTGCATACGTGAAAGACGCCGTTGCTGAAATGGACCGCATCAACCCTGTTTCGGCCGACGACAGCCCCTATACTCAGCGACTGAAACGACTAACCGATGGCATCACTTCAGCCGACGGCATTCCTCTCAACTTCAAGGTATATGAGGTAATCGATGTAAATGCTTTCGCTTGCCCTGACGGGAGTGTGCGCGTGTTCTCCTCGCTTATGGATATTATGGACGATGATGAGCTTATGGGAATCATCGGTCATGAAATCGGCCACGTGATGAAGCACCACAGCAAGAATGCTTTCAAGCAGCAACTGCTCACAGGAGCTGCAAAAGATGCTCTCGCCGCTTCGAACGGTAAGATCGCTCAACTTACCGACTCTCAGCTCGGCGCTCTCGGGGAAAGCCTTATGGGAGCGAAATTCTCGCAGAAGCAGGAGAAAGAAGCCGATAACTGCGGATACGATTTCCTCGTGGCCAACGGTCGCAATCCTTGGGGAATGGTGAAGGCTTTCGAGAAGTTTGAGAAAATGGAAGGTGAGTCCGGAGCAAAAAGCAGCTATATGCAGAAGATGTTCTCTTCTCACCCCGAGACTCAGGATCGCATCAAAGCCATGACCAAGCGCTGCGAGAAAGACGGTTTCACCCGCGAGTAGGCGCGTGCGAATCGTATTTCGCTGAACAACAAGATATTTTATCGGGAGCACACTCATGCGAAAGTTTCGCAGAGTGTGTTTCTTTTTTGTTCATTTTGAGGCTTTTACACTCCATACAATTCACACACACTTATGTTACAGTCTTATTACATTCATTGCTTTTGTATCATACTGTAACAATCGTGTAACAATTTTGGC
>CAYYQS010000086.1:0-10196 GCA_964472555.1 uncultured Bacteroides sp. | reverse complement strand
ATGGACTTCAAGGTGACAGGCACCCGCGACGGTATCACTGCCACGCAGATGGATATCAAGTGCGACGGTCTGAGCTACGAAATCCTCGAGAAGGCTCTCAATCAGGCCCGCGACGGCCGCATGCACATCCTCGATATCATCGAGCAGACTATACCCGCACCCCGCGAGGACTACAAGCCTCACGTTCCCCGCATCGTGACTATGATTATCCCGAAGGAGCTTATCGGTGCTGTGATCGGCCCGGGCGGAAAGGTGATCCAGGGTATTCAGGAGGAGAGCGGCGCTACTGTTTCGATCGACGAGATCGAAGAGGGCGGCTATATCGAGGTTGCCGGAACCAACAAGGCTTCTATCGACAAGGCTCTTGCCATGATCAATGCTATCGTAGAGCTTCCTGAAGAGGGTAAGGTGTACGAGGGCACAGTGCGCTCGATACTTGACTTCGGCGCGTTTGTAGAATTTATGCCTCACCGCGACGGTCTTCTGCATATCAGCGAGATCGCATGGGAGCGTCTCGACGACATGGCAGCGTCGGGCCTCAAGGAAGGCGACAAGGTGCAGGTGAAGCTTATCGAAATAGACAAGAAGACCGGCAAGTACCGTCTGTCGATGCGTGCTCTTCTTCCGAAGCCTGAGGGCTATGTAGAGCCTCAGCGCGCACCCCGCGGCGAACGTCCCCGCCGTGAAGGTGACCGTCCGCGCGGTCCTCGCCGCGACAACAACCGCGGTCCGAAAAAAGACTGAGAACACGACTGAAACGCGATAAACACAAATCAACCCCCGGGTTGCTCGTTGAGCAACCCGGGGGTTGATTTGTGAGGGTGAAGGGGTTGAAAAGGGTGATCAGTAGCGGAGGGGGTGAGTTCTCCGCTACTTTTGTTTTGTGCTATTTCGCTACTTTGACCACAGATGTGCCGCGGCGGATGAGGTAGACTCCGGCAGGAAGTGCCTCGAAGTCGGAGCCGACGGGCATGCCCTGGAGGTTGTAGATTACGGTAGATGCTTCGGGAGCGGCTACGGTGGTGACGCCGCTGGCCAGTCCTTCATATCCTGCGGGTGTGTAGATTCCGCCGTCGACGAGCTGGAGGTCGGCTGTCTGGGCGCCGTTTCCGCCGTTGTTGAAGATGATCTGGGGGCCTGAAAGTGCGCGGGTGGGAGTGAGGGTGTATTTATAGAGCTTGCGGCCGGAGATGACGGTGGTCTCGGTGACGGGTTTTCCGGGCCATCCTCCGAGGAGCTCACCGGCGGTATCCCAGATGTAAACGGATACGGCGGGCCATGATGAGGTGTTGTCAAAGTAGACGGTGTAGGGATCGGAGGGTTCGACAGGAGTGGGATCGTCGTGGATCTCACCGGCTCCGGGAATGGTCTTGACGTAGCCGGAGGAGGTGTAGTAGCCGCCATTGATGTAGGTCATGTCGGAGGTCTGTGCCGATCCGTCGTTGAAGATTAGTCCGGCATTATCGGGAATTTTGCCGGTGCCGGTGTATGTCCATTTCCAGATTTTGTTACCGAGGTAAGTTGCAGCCTGTCCGGGCCATTTGCCACCGGTATAGTTTGTGGATGAGCTCCATACCCAAGCGCGGATCGTACCGCCCCATGAAGCGTCGTTCTCGAAGAAAACAGCCTGCTCGCCTTCGGCCATTGTGGGTTCGATAGGTTCCTCGGGCTCTGTGATCGGTCCTGCTCCACCGTTTTCTTTTACGGTCCAGGTGTCCTCGGGCTCTTCGTTTCCGTCGTAGCCGGTCTGCACGTCGGCAGCCGGGGTGGTGTCGAAGAGGTATTTGCCGTCTTTACCGATTTTACCGGGTGCGGGGGTGAGGGCTGTGGAGAGGACATAGACGCGCATGTTGGCGCTACCTTTGCATTCTTTCGTCTTGAGAGTGCCGGAGGTGACGGTCTGGACATCGCCGGTGATTGCGTCGATGTATTTGCCGTTTTCTACTCCGGTGAATGTTGCGGCACCACCGATAGTGACGAGTACGTAGCTGTCGGTTGTGGCGTCGGTGAAGCGGCGCTTGAAGGCGGCCACACCGCTTCCGGAGCATCCGTCGGTGCTGTACTGGCCTTTACGGAGGGCGGGGATAGCGGCACGGATGAGGTTGAGTCGCTGAATGTGGAGAGCGAGGGGGTGGCTTAGAGTAGCTGCGAGGTTGCCTGTCGCTCCGGTGTAGGCGCCGAAGTCGGAAACGTTTACGCCACCTTCTATGTAGCCTCCGAAGTAGGCACGGCCACTGTTGCGGAGCGCGAGCTCGGCACCTTCGTCGATAGTGCAGCCTTTCTTAAATTCGATTTCGGAGCCGTAGTAGAGGCAGGGGATGCCGCGGAAGGTGAACATGAGGTCGAGGTTGGAGGCCCACACGTCCTGGCCCTGAGCGAAGCGCTGCTTTTCGGGAGCCCCGTCGGGAGCGTAGTCGTGGCTGTCGACGTAGACTACGTTGTAGGTAGCGTCGTTGTAGTATTTGTCGCCGCTGCGCACGCCCCATGCTTCGCGGGTTGAGCGGAAATTCCAGTGCATGGGGAAGTCGATGACGCTGAGACCGGAATATTTAGAGTGGTCGGGGGCATGGTAGGCGTTGCCGCGGAGGAATGCGTTGTCGCTTGTGGCGAGGTTCTTGTCGCCTCCGTAGTCGACACCCTGCTTGTCCTGGCTTGTGGTGTTGGTGTGGTTGCCGTGACCGTGGTCAGTGACGACGACATTGTCCCACGATGTCTCGGAGTAATCCCAGGGATAGTCTTTTTCTTCTTTCCAGGTGTAGAAGTAGGGGGAGCAGTTGGCGTGGTTGCGGTATGTTACGTTTCTATCGCGTGCGCAGACTTCGCCGAACATGAAGAAGTCGCCGCCGTTACGCTTTGCTTTGTGCTGCTCCGCAAGGGCCTGGAACTGAGGGATGAATGCTTTGTTGAATGTGAGGCGCGAGATGTGGCCGGATGTGTCGATGCGGAATCCGTCGACGCCCATGGCGATGAATTTACCGTAGCAATCGAGGAGGTAGTTGCTTACGGCGGGGTTCTCGGTGTTGAGATCGACGCAGTCGCCCGCGATCTGTGCATACCAGCGTGAGTAGTCGTCCCAGTTCCATTCGTTTCCGACGTGGTGGTAGTAGTTGTGGGAGTCGTGGTTCACACCGTCTTCGTTCTTCATTGCGCTTATGCGGTAGAAGTGAGCCTGGGGGTCGTCGAGGTCGTATCCTGCGGGGAGCACGGTGTTGGGGTGGAGCTTCATTGAAGCGTTGATGTTTGAAAGATTTTTGGAATAATCCTTTACAAACATGGGGCAGAGGGTGTCTTCGCCGAAGTTTCCGGTGTGGTTGAGGACGATGTCGAGGATGATCTTCATGCCGCGTGCGTGAGCGGCGTCGATCAGATCCTGGAATTTGCAGTCGGAGCTCTCGTAGCGGGGGTCGACTTTCTTGAAGTTGAAGGCGTGGTAGCCGTGGTAGTCGAGGCCTGAAGCGTTCTCAACTACGGGCGTGATCCATACTGCAGTGAAACCGAGTGCTTTGATGTAGTCGAGCTTGGCTATCAGACCTTTGAAGTCGCCGCGCCACTCGGGGTCGTTGATGTTTTTCTTGCCGTCCCAGCAGTACACGTTGTTAGCGGGGTCACCGTCGTAGAAACGGGTTGTCATGGCGAAATAGATCGTTTCGTCGCGGAAGTCTGACCTCTGGCCTACAAAAGTAGCGGCAGAGGCTGAAATCGCTGAGGCACCTAAGAGCACGGCACCAAGGAGTCGTGTGATAGATTTCATCAGGTATTTGATTGATAAGATTTAATGTAAGATAAGTATGATAATGAAGTAAATAGGGGCTTCTCTGCGAAGCTTACGCAAAGTTAATAAAAAATTTTTTGTAAAAGATGAGGAAGGGGCGATTTTTTTGATTCAATCGCCCATGATGATAGTTACCGGGCCGTCGTTGATAAGGCTGACCTGCATGTCGGCGCCGAATACACCGGTTTTTACTTCGCTTCCGAGAGCTTGGCTGACGGTACTGCAGTAGAGATTGTAGAGGGGAATGGCGAGTTCGTGACGCGCGGCTCGGACGTAGCTGGGGCGGTTGCCTTTTGCGGTGCTCGCGAGGAGTGTGAACTGGCTCACGGCGAGGATTTCGCCACCGATGTCTCTTACGGAGCGGTTCATTACGCCGTTTTCGTCGTTGAATATTCTGAGTGCTACGGTC
Organism: uncultured Bacteroides sp.; assembly: GCA_964472555.1. Lineage (GTDB taxonomy): Bacteria > Bacteroidota > Bacteroidia > Bacteroidales > Muribaculaceae > CAG-873. Next base: position 6,015 of record CAYYQS010000086.1, on the reverse strand, counting down.
TTCTCTGCCAGACGGATTACGTCGGCTTCGGTGTCGCCGGTCTCGATGCCGACGAGGACGAGAAGGCCCGCACCGATGCTGCTGTGGAGCTCCCCGCCGATGCTGACGGAGGCGTTGGTTACTCTTTGTAGGACGAGGCGCATGAGATTTCCTTTTGAAGAATTAACGGAACGCTAAGACTACTTATTGTAGAAATCGAGGATTCGGGAGCGGAGAATGACTTCGAATTTTGCCTGCAGGGCCTGTGATAGTGCTGAGGTGTAGGTCGATTTTGCTTTTTCGTATTCGGTTGCGTTGGCACGGCCGTTGTCGTATTTTATCTTCATTGCTTCGAAGGCGGCGAGGGAACTTTCGACTGAAATGTCGGCGGCCTGCTGCTTCTTGTAGGCGGCGAGAGCCTGGGTGTAGGCCTGGTTGATTGATTTGTAGAGGTTGTTGCGGGCATCGGCGAGGTTAAGGTCGGCAACGGCGGCCTGGGCGTGTGCGCGGCGGATGTTGTTTCGGGTTGAGAATCCGTCGAAAATGGGTACGCTGAGCGAGAATCCTATGCTACGGGCGAAGTTGTGGCGCATCTGGGCGCTGAAGTTTTCGTTGTTGAAGCCGGATGTGCGGTAGTAGTTTGTGCCGAGTCCGGCGTTGAACGAGAGGGTGGGGATGTAGCCGCTCTTCGCCACGGATACGTACTGGCGGGCGGCCGTGCTTTCGAGGCGTCCTGCCTGTAGGGTGTGGTTGCGTGCGAGGGCGTTGGCGAATACCTGGTCGGGGGTGAGGAGCAGCATGGAGGTGTCGGGGAGGGGCTCGATGTCGAAGTCGGTGTCGGAGGGGAGGTTGAGGAGCTGACGGAGGTCGAGCATTGCGAGGGTGCTGTCATTGCGGGCGTTGACTACGCCGAGTTCGTCCTGAGCGACTTGTGCGCGTGCTTCGAAGAGGTCGAGCTCTGGTATTTTACCGGCTTCGAGGAGCGCATGCCGACGTGTGAGTTCACTCCGGGAGATGTCGAGTGTGAGCTGCGCCACGCTGAGCATCTCGCGTGTGTAGAGGGCCTGGAGGTAGGCTGAGAGCACGTTGAGGGTCACACCGTCTTTTGCCGCCTCGATGCGCTCCTGCGATGCCGAGAGGGCTGTGCGGGAGTAGCGGAGCTGGCGCACTGCACGAAGACCCTGAAAGAGGGGGAGGGAGAGCTGTGCGCCGACGGAGAATGAGGTGGTGTTTCGGTTGGCGTAGGTATTGTCGGCGGTAAGGGCGCGGCCGAAGTTGAAGTTCTGCGCCGCATAGCCGCTGAGGTTGGGGAGGAATGCGTCTTTTGCTTCTGTGACTGAAAGCTCGCTCTGCTGCGCCGTGAGGGTGCTGCTGAGGACGTCGGTGTTGTGCCCGATAGCGTAGTCGATGCACTGGTCGAGGGTCCATTCGGAGGCGGAGGCGCAGAGTGAAGCTGCTGCGAGTGCTATAATTGCGATGCGTCTCATCTGTCAGCGGATTAATGCGCCGCGGAGTACGGCTGTTGAGTCGATACCTTCTTTAACTTCGACGTTGATGCCGTCGCTGAGTCCGGTGACGAGCGGACGGCGCTCGTAGACGGGCTTGGGGAGGCTGTCGGTGCGGACGTAGACGAAAGTGCTGTCGCCCTCGAATGTGAGGACTGCTTCGGGCACGGAGAGTACGTCGGCGGCTTTGGCAAGGATCACGTCGGCGTTGGCGCTGTAGCCTGCGCGGAGGCCGTCGGATGATTCGAGCGCGAGCGCGGCTTTGATCTCGAAGGAGTTGGCGCCGGATGTTTCTGATCCTTTAGGCGAGATGTATTCTATCACGGCGGTGGGATGCATGTCGGGCATCGCGCCGATTGTGATGTTCATGGGCATTCCGGTGTGGAGCTGTCCTACTTCGGTCTCGTCGACGTTTCCGCGGAAAATGAGGTTGTTCATGTCGGCAATGGTGGCGACTGTTGTGCCGTCGTTCATAGTATTTGCCTGAATAACGGATGAGCCTACCTTGACGGGAACGTTGAGGATGAGTCCTGTGATAGTGGCGCGGACGAGGGTGTTGCTTTCTTTGGCGTTGTGGCGCGATACGCCTTCGCGGACTATGGTGTAGGCATCGTTAGCGGCGTCAAGCTCTTCGCGTGCTTTGCCATAGGTTTTCTCGGAGGTCTCGAATTCTTCGCGTGATATCACTTTTTTATCGTAGAGTGCTTTGTCGCGCTCGTACTTTACTTTTGCGTCGGCGAGCTCGATAGATGCGTTGTTGACGCGGCTCTGAGCCGAAGAAAGCTGTGCTGCGTCGGGGATTACCTTGATGCGTGCGATGACGTCGCCTTCGCGGACGAAGTCGCCGGCCTCGACATTGATTTCGCTGATGATGCCTGATATCTGGGGTTTGATTTCGATTTCGTCGCGAGGTTCGATCTTGCCGGTGAGTACGGTGCTACGCTGGATTGTAGTACGCGAGGGGCGTACTTCGGCGTATTTCTCTTCTTTTGCGGCGGAGTTCTTGTAGAGGAAGAAGAATGTACCGATGAAGACTGCTGCGATGAGCGTCCACATGAGGATTTTGAGGAATTTCTTCATAGTGCTTTATGTCGTTTTTTATTATTTCTGATTTTATTTGTCCTGAATTGCCTCGATCGGCTTTATCTTCATGGCTTTGACTGCGGGAAGTGTACCGGCGATCGTGCCGAGGATGAAGAAGAGGATGACGATGGTGACGGCGGTGGCGAACGAGAGCTCGAATCCGGCCATGCCGAGAGTGGGATCAATGGTGAGCTTATCGGCTATGCCGAGGACAATGGCGGCGAACGTCACTCCGGCGGTTCCTGCCACGAGGGTGAGGAGGATACTCTCGGAGAGTACCTGAACTGTGATGTCGGCCGGTGTGGCGCCTATTGCGCGGCGGATGCCGAACTCGTGCGTGCGCTCTTTGACGACGATCCACATGATGTTTCCGACGCCTATCACTCCCGCGAGCAATGAGCCTATGCCGATGAAGAGCGCGAGCAGGGCGAGGCCGAGGAAGAGGCCGTCGACCATGCGGAACATTTCGGAGATGTCGATGAAGTACATTGCGTCTTTGTCGTCGGGGTGAATGGTGTGTGCGCCTGAGAGGACGCGGCGGATTGCCTGCTCGTTTTCTTTGGGGGAATGTCCTTGCGGTGCGGTGTAGACGAGGAAGGATACGCTGTTTCCGGTGTTGAAGGCCAGGCGCATCGTTGTGGAGGGTATGGTGTAGCTGTCGTTGAGATTTCCTCCTATGCTGCCTTCGCTGAGCTGGCTGGCCACACCTATGCAGCGGAAGTGGACGCCGTTGATCGTGAGGTACTTCCCGATGGGATCTTCGGAGCCAAAAAGGTCGGCGGCACGGTTGCGTCCTATCACTACGACCTTGCGCTTATTTGCGATGTCGGCGGCATTGATGAAGCGTCCGGAAATAATGACCGGCTCTACGATGCGCGAGTATCCTTCGCCGACACCCAGCACATTGGCGCCTTTTGAGCGTGTGCCGTAGACGGCATTTCCCCAGCGTGAAAGGACTTCGGAATAGTCTTCGATAGCGGGTGCCACACGTGCTATCGCATCGATATCGTCGAAGTTGAGGCTCCAGTAGGAGCCTTTGTTGAAGCCTTTGTAGGACATTGTGCGGGATTGAGAGATGACTCCTCCGAGGTTTGTGGCAACACCCGCGAAGTTGCGGCGCATGATGCCCTCTAATCCGTGAGCGCCACCCCAGAGCATGGCGAGCATTGCCGTGCCCCAGAAGATGCCGAAGGCGGTGAGGAAGGTGCGGGTTTTATTTCGTGCGAGGGTAGCCCCGATTTCCCGCCAGTTTTCGGGGTCGAAAAGCATCAGTTTCATTCGTCGCGGAGGGCTTCTACGGGTTTGACTTTAATCGCCTTGAGGGCGGGGAAGAGACCGGCGAGAGCTCCGGCTATGATCAGAGCTATTGTCACCTGCACGGCAATGGAGATGTCGACGGTAGGATTCTTCATGGCCTCGGTATCGCCGAAGAAGTGGTCGACGACCTGGAGTACGGCCATGCCGAAGACGATGCCTATGTAGCCGAAGAGTGCGGTGATAGCCACGCCTTCGGCGAGGATCTGCGTGAGGATTGAGCGAGGCTTGGCACCGATAGCGCGCCGGATGCCTATCTCGTGTGTGCGCTCGCGCACGGACACGAACATTATATTGCTTACTCCCACGATGCCCGACACGAGCGTGAAGAAGCCGAGGATCCAGACGGCGAGTGAGAGGTATCCCATTGCCGCGGCGCCTGCCACGGCTTGCGTGAAGCGGTTCCACGTCCAGACGGCACCCTGGTCGGCCGGGTTGAAACCGTGAGCACGGGCGAGGCTGCCTCTGATGTCGCGCTCGATCTTCTCACCCTCCTCGGCAGAAGAGAGCCCGGAGATGCGTGCTGTGAGCTGATAGGCGGTATCGTCGTTGCCGGTGATAGCCTTGTAGGTTGTATAGGGGGTGTAGGAGCTGGAGATCCAGTCGTGATCGTAAACGCCGACTACAGTCCAGACGAGGCCAAGGCAGTCGACTCTTTGGCCTACGACGGCGTCGGGTGTCTGGCCGGGGAAGAGGGTTGCGGCATTCTTGGAGTGAAGCACCATTACGCGCCGGGCGTCGGCGATGTCGCGGTCGTTGATGAAGCGCCCTGCAGTCATGGCTATGTTGCGGAGTTCCCTCTCGCTGGGATACACGGCATTGAAGGAGCCTGAGATCGCGTCGTGCACGGTGCTGACTTGTGCGGTGTCGATAGAGCCGTAAGCCACCACTTCGTAGACAGGTTCGTTTTCCTGCTCGATGCGGGCGATATCGGAGCTCTTGAGGCTTATTGACCTACCCTCCTTATATCCCTGCCAGGGGAGTGTGGTCATACCGCCCCATATGTTTATCACATTGGTGGAGGCTGCATCGTTGCTTTCGGTGAAGGCGTTGCTCACACCGCGTGCCGCTCCGAGAAGAACAATGAGCATGAATACTCCCCAGGCCACGGAGAGGCCTGTGAGCATGGTGCGCAGACGGTTGTTGCGGAGCGTCTGTCCTATTTCGGCAAGAAGGTCAAACATCGTTGCTCACTATTCGTCCGTCGACAATGCGGATGATACGGTTTGTGGCTGCGCCGACGCCGGGATCGTGGGTGACGATTACTATCGTCATTCCTTCGGCATTGAGAGTGCGGAACACTTCCATAACCTCTTTTGAGGTATGGGAGTCGAGGGCACCCGTGGGCTCGTCGGCGAGAATAAGGGCCGGATTGGTGACCAAGGCGCGAGCAATGGCTACACGCTGCTGCTGGCCGCCGGAGAGCTCACCGGGGAGGTGGTGGGCACGGTCGGCAAGGCCCATTCGCTCGAGTTGCTCCATGGCCAGGGCGTTGCGTTTGCGTCGGCTCACACCCTGATAGAAGAGGGGGAGGGCGACGTTCTCGAGGGCGTTCTTATAGCTGATGAGGTTGAACGACTGGAATACGAACCCTATAAGACGGTTTCGGAGCTCGGCAGCGCGGTTCTCGCTGAGGTTTTTGATAGGTACGCCGTCGAGAACGTACTCGCCGGTATCGTAGCTGTCGAGGATTCCGAGAATGTTGAGGAGTGTGGACTTTCCTGAGCCGGAAGCTCCCATAATCGATACGAGCTCACCTTTTGCAATCTCAAGATTTACATCTTTGAGAACATGCAGCGGCACTATCCCGGGATAGGTTTTATTGATGTCGTGGAGTGATATAAGCATATTGGTGCATCCCTGATTGTAGATTTTACAATAATAAGACGCAGCAGGGGTGCGAATAGTTACAGAGCCGATGTATTTTGTTCATTTCAAGCATATTTATGAGCGCACAAATTGCACACACTTATATTACAGCCTTATTACATTCATCGCTTTTGTATCATACTGTAACAATCGTGTAACAATTTTCTCGGTTTTTATTCTACTGATTATCTGCGGTTTAAATACTTGTTTCAGACAATATTTTACATTTAACATTTATTTACACTAAAATACTTGATTTTCTTTT
>CAYYQS010000085.1:0-10240 GCA_964472555.1 uncultured Bacteroides sp. | reverse complement strand
GCGAACTCGAGGGTGATGTTGGGGAGTCTTCGGCGTTGGCGGGGTTTCATTTTCTCTTACCTTTTTTTGGGTGCAAAGGTAAGGGGTGAAATGAGCCGATGATGTGCGGAAATCCCGGAGGTGGAAAAATGCCGATGCCTCAGCCATGGGTCGGCGGCCTACGGGCGCCTTGGGCGTTTGGGGGCCTTTTACCCGGCACACCCCTCCGCCTGCGGCTCCGGTGTGGGCCGGGCTACGATTTGAGCGGCGGCGCTTCGCGGCGCCAGTCGTTGAGGATGTTCGTTATTTCTGTTGCTTCAACCCCGTCACATACTGTAGGGGTATTTAATCATTCTTCCCTCATCTGGTCGGCGGGTATGGTGGAGGGGCTGCCGTCGCGGGTGGCTACGAAGCGGGGTGACATGATTTCGATACCGGCTTCGTTGAATGTGTCCTGGATATTCTGGTGGAGGGCCGACATGATGTCGCCGTATCTGTCGGCATCTTTAATATAGGCGTTGATCTGATAGCAGGGATAATAGTCCTGAAGCTCGGTTTCGAGTACAAAAGGCTTGGGGTGCTCGAGGACGCCGGGGGTGCTTCGGGCGGCGTTGATAAGGAGCTGATGCACGAGTCGCCATGGAGCGTCGTAGCCGATGGTCACGGTGGTGTGGATGATGAGGCCGAACTGGCGTGCGGAGGCGCTGTAGTTGACGGTGTGCGACGACATTATGAAGGAGTTGGGGATAGTGACTACTTCGTTTTTAGTCGTGCGGAGTCGGGTGACGAAGGGTGTTTTCTCGATCACATTTCCGGTTGTGTCGTTGAGCTTTATGCGGTCGCCGATCTTAAAGGGGCGCATATAGGTGATGACGAGTCCGGCAATGATGTTGCCAATCACGGTACTTGAACCTAAGGATACGATGAGGCCGACAAAGACCGATATTCCCTGGAATACGCCCGAGTTGGAGCCCGGGAGATAGGGGTAGATCATGGCGACCATGAAGGCGTAGAGGAGGAAGCGGATGATGTTGAACGACGGTTTAGCCCAGTCGGGATAGAAGCCGCTGATCTTGAGTTTTTCATTCTCCACCTCGGTGGCTATATACCGGAGCCCTTTGATAAGGTATTTGATGCAGAACCAGATGACGAGAATGATGAAAAGATTGGGGATGTAGTCGACTATCGACCTGAACACCATGCGGATAGGCTCGAGGATGTAGTAGAAGATCCTGAGGGCGAGTTTCTCGGTCTGCGGGAAAATGGCGAACAGTATCGGCACGCTGAACATGAGCTGTGTGAGGAGCACGAGATAGCGCAGGATGTTGCTGAAGAATATCAGTATCTTACCGAGCTGTCGCTTGTTGAGGAGCTCGTAGTCGCGGATAATGACGGGGCGCAGATGATGACGGCGGAAACGCACTATAAATCTGCGGAGTTTGCGGAAAAGATAGTTGGTGAGCTTGAAGAGCAGATACTGCACGACGATGACGAGGAGGAAGAGGGCTCCCCGCGTGAGAATCTCGCGGAGCGAATGGCTGCTGTGGAGCTCGTCGATTTTTGCGGCGATTACGGGCGCATACTCCTGGGCGAGCTGCTGGCGGGTGCTTTCCTTCCAGAGGGCGTCCCGGTCGGTGACGGTAGTCACAACCTTGTCGCCGTACATAATGTCGACGTATGTACCGTAGTCGAAAGTGGCTACAGAATCGTCGGGATGCTGCCGGTCGTTGCCGATCTTAAGGAGGATTTCGGTGGCCATCGCGGCGCGGTCGGCGGGCGAGTAGCCTCCACGGTTGGCATAGATGGTGAGGAGGGTGTCTCCCTCAACTACCACGGGTACGCCGGGTGTGCATGCCCTGAGCGAGTCGATCTGCGCCTGTTCAGGTACTTGAGCTCCGGCCTCGAAGGCAAATGTACAGAGGAGTATATAAATGAAATATATAGCGAATCTTTTCATCTCATAACGAACTCATAACTTTCAGGCAAAGGTCGTGAAAATCCGCGAAATGTGCAAGACTCCGGTCAGAAAAGGACCGGCGACTCAAAGCGATATCGCTTGCCGTCGAGCGGGAAGGTGAATTCGATGCGGTGTGCATGGAGGCGGAGGCGTGGCGCGGGGCTCGCTGTATTCCGGCCGTAGAGTCGGTCGCCGATGATAGGCATCGAGAGGCCTTGCTCTGAGGCTGCGTGCACGCGGAGCTGGTGCGTGCGGCCGGTGAGGGGGTGGAAGAGAACACGGCTGACCCCTCCGGAACTGCTGAGGAATCGGTAGTCGGTGACGGCTTCCTTGCCCTCTTCAAAGTCGATGCGCTGGCGGGGGCGGTCGAGCCAGTCGGGTGAAATGGGGAGGCTTATACGACCGGCCGGTGGCACGGCGGATGCTTCGAAGTCGCCTTCGAGGTCGGCGATGTAAGTCTTTGTCACCTTTCGCGTTGCGAAGAGCGATTGCATGAGCTTGTATGCTTCGTGGCCGAATGTGGCGATGAGCAGTCCTGATGTGTCGCGGTCGAGGCGGTGCGCCATTTTTATTTCCTTATCGCTCCCGAATCGTTCTTCGAGCCACTGCTGCACCGAAACAGCCGGTCCTTTGCCGGGTACGGAGAGCATGCCAGCGGGCTTGTCGACAACGCAGAACCATTCATTTTGAAAAATGACCTTCGGCTCGAGCGCCACCGGGTCGGATTCTTCTGCCCCAAGAGGGGGCACTACCTCAAGACCACGAAGCATCCAGCCGAGCACCGGCAGGCATTTGCCCCGGCATGCGGGATAGCGGTTGCCGTGAATGCGGAGCTCTCCTTCCTTGGGTCGGCCGTACCAGTACTCTGAGATAGCCAGGGGCGTTAAGCCTTGAATATAAGCTGCCTGCAGGAGCTTGGGGGCGCAGCACTCCCCGGTGCCCGAGGGCGGAATTTTCATAGGGGTATTCGCAAAGATCTCGCTGAGGCTCCGGCTTTCGCCCCGGGCATTGAGCAGGCGGAAATTTGTGAAGAGCCACGTCTGCAGAGCTTCGGAATCTCTTCGGCGCTTGTCTTTGAGGCCTTTAAGGTATGTTTCGGCATCAAGCAGGGCAGCTTTCAATGGGGCAAGCTGAGCCGCTACTTTTTTCTTGAGCCGGTGCAATTCTGCTTTCTCGAACTGGCTCTGGCGGATAAGTTCGGCCTCATCGGCCTCTGCAGAATCTCTCAGAGCCGCTCTCTGCTGCTTTGACTGCCGACATTTGTCTTTGTATCGGGCTATTTCAGCCTCCCCGAGTTTCTCGGCGAGGCTGTAGTCGGCCCTGATTTTCGCCGCCACATCGCGCTCAAAGCGTGCTATCTCGCTGTTCTGGAGGGAAATTTCCGCTTCCTTGGTCTTGAAATATCCGTCGCGTGGAAGATAATCAAATACCGGCCCTACGAATCCCGGGAAATGAAAGCCGCCTCGACCGATCTGACCGGAGAAAGCGTAAAGCGTGTGGGTTTCTCCGGCATCGTCGGCGGCGATAAGCACTCCGAGCATTTTGCCCTCTTCGAGTTCGCTGCAGAAGCGGGCGACGGCGGCATCCGGGCTTTGCTTCAACGCCTCTATGCGGGCGCAGAGGGTGCGGAAAGCTTCATCGCAAGCCTGTACGGCGGTGTTTTCGAAAGGATTATTCATGATTTGGTTTATTCCGGTTATCGGTTTCGGAGTGGGGTGATTATCAAACGGCGCACAAATATACGCCTTTTGGCGCATTTCTATCCTCTCGGAATATTAGATTTGCTTGTTTTGTGCAAAAAAATGTTAGGTTTGAGGAGTTTATGAAAATAATGTATTAACTTTGCACAAATAAGAAAGAGACACCAGCATCTATATCTTGCATAAGATTTTCTAAACAAAGAAAGCCATACAATAACCACTCTCCGAACACCTTTCCCCTTATGATTGCCTCTTTGCGCCAAATCATTTTCTTACTGGCCTTAATGATACTTATAGCGTCGTGCGATTCGTCGGAGCCTGTCGGTCCGACTTCAGATACGGCCATGGAATTTGACGTCGCTGCCATATCGCGCTCTTCCGAAACGACTTCGGACAATATCACCGCACTTCCATTTGTCGTGTACAGCGACATGAAAAGGCTGAGTTCCACCTCCGATAATGATTTTATCAAGGTCCATGACGCCACAGAAGTGAAATACAACGCCCAGAGCAAGAAGTGGAGCTATGATAACACACAGTATTGGTTCCCCGACTTTCAATACTCATTCGTGGCGCTTCATCCGTTAGATGCAACGGGCATTACTGAGCGAGCCTACCAGAACAATCGTTTAAAATTAAATTATACTCAGCCAAAAGATTATAGTTCGGCTTCAGATATACTTGTGTCGGCTCATCGGCGTAACTGTGAAGAGGGTGAAAAAGATGCTGTTAGCTTCAACTTCGCCCATATTCTCACCAATATGCAGATTCTGATTTCCTACAAAGGTCCCTCTTCGGGCCCGACGAGCATTAAAGTGGACAATCTGATATTGAAGGAAGTTCCGGTAAAGTCGTTATACTCTATACAACCGGCTCCGCTTACGGGCGACAGCAAGATGACGTACGACTGGGTGTACAGCGAAGATTCGCAGAAGGGCTGGACTGTAGAGTCGCGTGGCTCGGTTGAAATATCCTTCCCTTCCGCCGCTCCCAGAGAGATCCAGGCCAATCAGGGCGCTTTCCCTCTGTTCACCAACGGCGATGCGCTGCTGCTGCTTCCGAATCCGGCGGATCCTGATTCGGAGGCCGGGCTTGAGCTCAATTATACCACTAACACAGGAGAGACGGAATCGGTCTATGCACCACTTCCTGCCAAAGGCTGGGAGCCCGGCACCAAAATTACGCTTTCGATGGTGATCGGGGCGAGTGCTGTGCAGATGAGCTACACTGTAGAGGACTGGAAAGAAGGCACTACAACAAACACAACGGTACCAAGGATATAAACCCGATCGGAAATGAAAATTGCTATGAAACCAAAATATCTGCTTCTTCTTGCGGCACTCGGGCTTGCCTCCTGCTCGCAGGAAGATATGCCCGGAAGGCCCGACGGTGAGAGCAAGATTTTGTTCCGTACGTCGCTGCCGGAGCTAACGAGCCGTGCCGAGGTTGTCACGAAGGATAATCTGCCTTACTTCTATGTGAGTGCTTTCGATGTCGATGACCCGGGTATGGTGACCGGAGGTGTGATGCAGCCGCTTTTTGACAATGGGAAAGTGGATGCATCGGAGAAAAAGAGCACCTACACTTCGTCATACTGCTGTTGGCCCGACCCCGGTAAGGAGAGCGATTTGGTGAGGTTCTTCAGCTTCTATCCGGGGCCAGACGACATAGAAGGCGCCCGGCTGGTGAACAATTCGACTGCAACGACAGTAGACTACAAACTTACGGGCTTCAGCGTTGCCTCTGACATCGCCGATCAGCTCGACTTCATCACGGCTTACACTACGGGCACCATGGACGACAATCTCGTGTCGGGCATCGTGCTTCCATTTGTGCATCAGCTCAGCCGTGTGGAGGTGAAGGCCAGCGGCGCTAACAAGAGCTGCGACATCGAGATTGCGGGCGTGCGCATTGGCGGCACGGGTGTTGGGTGTACTTTTGATTTCAAACCCGCCGACGGTGGCGGGGAGTGGTTGGGAAGTCCTTCCCGCGGCATTGTTGAGTATGTCTACCGCACGGGTGATAAGATTGTAAGCTGCGGTAAGAATAACCCTGTCGGATTGGAGGCAGCTGTCTCGATAATGGGCTGCAAGAACGCCCGGGGCGAGGACAACTGCGCAATGCTTATCCCTTCGGAATATGCTAAGTGGGACTTCGCCAACGACCGCCGAAACACCAATAATCGGCAGTATATCAGTGTTCTGATCAGAGTGACCGATGCGACACCTAATGCCGGACAGAAACCTGCGAATAAGCAACGCTATCCTTATACTGACAAGACGGAGGGTGACGACGCACCGGATATCCCTGTGGTGTATATGGCCGTGGACAAGGCCACGGGTGAAGTGGCTGCACGCCTTTACAGAAATGAAAGCGGCTATTTCACTGATAATAAATGCACAGAGGCCTACAATCTTGGTGATACGGAAGAAATCAAGGAGTTCGGTTGGGCCGCGCTGCCGATCGAGGGCAGCTGGGCTCCGGGATATGTCTACACCTATACTCTGGACTTTACCTATGGTGTGGGTCTTCACGAGCCAACTGTCGAGACAAGTTCTCCCGGGGCCGGAGACCCGATACTCACCGACATGGTAGGGGTGAATTACAGTGTCGAAAAGTGGAAAGTGGGTGGCCAAAGCAAAGAGCCCGTCCCCGGTTCATAAGGGTGATTGCTCTCCGGCATCGAGGGTGAGCATGGATTGCATAAGCCTGCGGGCGTAGCGCCGGATCCATTTGAAGAATACGAAGAAAGCCAGGAGAATGGCCATGCTCAGGCCGTCGCTTATGGGTAAGTAAAAGCAGAAGAAATCGTAGAGGCCGTGTACTGCTATGGGAATGATCAATGCCAGGCAGCGATAGAGGGTCCTGTTTTTCTGGTGGAAGTATGAGAGGGCGAAGAACGCTCCCATAATCACTGCGAAGAAGTAGTGCGCGGGCACTGCAAGCAGGGCTCTTGATATGCCGATAATGAGCCAATCGTCTTCTCCGAAGAGATAAAGAATGTTCTCGAAGGCAGCAAACCCCATACCGATGCATACGGCATATACTATTCCGTCGAAGTACTCGTCGAAATGCCTGCAGCATGAGGCTAAGATGCAGAGCATGCCCAGTTTCAATGCTTCTTCGGGGATTGCTGCGGAAACGAAGGAGGTGTAGAGCGCGGTGCCGAAGGAGTAGACTTCGCCCGGGTCGTCGATGATAAACCCGATGATGATTGCTCCGAGGGCGGCTGCCACTCCGAGTGCTGCCGCTCCAAAGAGCCACGAGGTTGGCTCGGGGCGGAGTCGGTCGCGGCGGTTGATAATTATGGCGAGAGCGAGTGCGGGAGCGATTGCCGCGATCAGTTTAAAAGCGAGTGCGATCATTTTAATTATGCAAATTTGCAATGTCACTGCAAATTTGCATAAAAAAGTTCTAACATCCAAATAGTCTGGCGTCTAAAAGGCGTGTTAAGAAGCGCTACAGTGCTTCGGGCTGCTTGGGAAGGCTCGAGTGTTAGTTACAGAGCTCTTTTATGCTGCAATTTAGGCGAAATCTCGAAAAGTTTTGTAATTTTGCACATATACAGCTTTTAAATCAGAGGGCGACCTCTTGCTTTTAGATAAGATGCCTACAAGTACCCAACATGGAAAAACCTAATTTATACATCATAGCAGGGTGTAATGGAGCAGGGAAAACCACTGCGTCCATGACAGTCTTACCGGAGGTATTAGAGTGTGAGGAATTTGTCAATGCAGACGAGATCGCTAAGGGCCTATCTCCGTTTCATCCTGAGGAAATGGCAATAGAGGCAGGTAAGTTGATGCTTCATCGTATTGATTTACTTATTAAACAAAGAAAATCTTTTGCGATTGAAACTACTTTAGCCACCCGATCTTATAAGACATTGATAGAGCGTGCTAAAGCAGCCGGTTATTTGGTTACGCTACTATTCTTTTGGTTGCCAACGCCACAGATGGCCGAACAGAGAGTCGCTGCCCGGGTTGCATCCGGAGGGCACGATATTCCTCGCGAGGTGATTCATCGCCGCTATTGGTTAGGATTGGAAAACCTATTTACTATTTTTGCGGAAAGGGTAGACTATTGGTCGTTATACGATAATAGCTTTCAGCAAGATCCGATTGTAATTGCTAATGAAATTGTAAACAAAGAAAAATATCACCATATTGAACAATTATGTCAGAACAAGAAAAGATAAGTTTGTATCAGCGTCTTAGTGAGGCAATGAAGCGCTCTACGCAGGCAATGCTTGAACGCAAGGCAAAACTTGGTGAGAACGTTGTGATAGCCGATAGCGATGGAAATCCACTCGTCCTGCCGGCAGAGAAAGCTCTTCAACTGTTTTCAAGTCTCAACAAGTAGACAAGTTCAATGGCAAGAATACTACAATCATTTGTAATTATGCGTATATACAGCTTTTAAATCAGAGGGCGACCTCTTGCTTTTAGATAAGATGCCTACAAGTACCCAACAGAAACAGGAACTCTTCAAAGCGATCTGGGCGACGGCTGAGGACCTTCGCAATTCGGTGGACGGCTGGGATTTCAAGTCGTACGTGCTGGGAATATTGTTTTACAGGTTTATTTCCGAAAACATCACCAACTATATCAATAAGATGCAGCGGGAAGCCGGAGACCCTGACTTCGACTACACTACTTTCTCCGATGAGGAGGCTATCGCCGCAAAGGATGATCTGGTGCGCGAAAAAGGTTTTTTCATACTTCCTTCGCAGCTGTTTTGCAATGTGCGGAACCGAGCCAAGAGTGATGCGAATCTTAATGTAACGCTCTCCGAAATCTTCAAGGCGATAGAGGCTTCGGCTGTAGGCACCGAGAGTGAAGATGATCTTAAGGGTCTTTTTGCCGATATAGATGTTAACTCAAATAAGCTTGGAGGAACTGTAGAGAAACGGAATATCCAGCTCACCAAGATTCTTAACAATATAGGTGGTATTGATCTAAAAGGGGAATATGAGGATAATCAGATAGATCTATTCGGCGACGCATACGAATATCTTATGGCGATGTATGCCTCCAATGCCGGAAAGAGCGGGGGAGAGTACTACACGCCTCAGGAGGTGAGTGAGCTGCTGGCACGAATTGTGAGCCACAAGCGACAATATGTCAATAAAGTCTATGACCCTGCTTGCGGGTCGGGCTCGTTGCTGCTGAAGTTTGCCAAGATACTCGGAGCGGATAATGTAAAGCAAGGTTTCTTCGGTCAGGAGCTGAACATAACCACTTACAATCTCTGCCGTATAAACATGTTCCTCCACAATATCAACTACAATAAGTTTGATATTCACAATGGCGATACGCTGCTTGAACCGTATCACTGGGACGATGAGCCTTTCGATGCTATTGTGAGCAACCCGCCATATTCTACCAAATGGATTGGTGATGACAATCCTCTGCTTATTAACGATCCACGTTTTGCGCCTGCGGGAGTTCTCGCACCCAAGAGCAAGAGCGACCTCGCTTTTACCATGCATATGCTTTCGAGGCTCTCTACCGAAGGTACGGCTGCCATTGTTGAATTTCCAGGGGTGCTGTATAGAGGAGGTAAGGAGCAGAAAATCCGCCAGTACCTTATCGACAACAACTATGTCGACACGGTGATTCAACTCCCTGCCAATCTCTTCTTTGGTGTGTCGATCGCCACTTGCATCATCGTACTGAAGAAGTCGAAGAAGGAGAATAAGACTCTATTCATAGATGCCTCCAATCTCTTTGTGCACGAGGGAAATAAAAACAAGCTGTCGCCGGAGAATATCGAAGAAATAGTAGCGGAGTATGCCGACCGCAAGGAGATAAAGCACTTCTCGGCTCTGGTGGACAATCAGAAGATTGCTGAGAATGGCTACAACCTATCGGTGAGCTCTTACGTGGAGGCGGAAGATACGCGTCCACAGACCGATATCCGCGAGCTTAATGCCCGCATAGCCCGCATTGTGGAGCACGAAAACAAGCTCCGCGCTGAAATCGATGAGATAATCCGTGAACTTGAAGCCGATACGATATGAGCAAACTAAAAGAAATGATAGACCGGCTTTGCCCGGATGGGGTGCCGTTCAGGCCGCTGGGCGAATATGCAGACTATATAAGAGGTGTAACTTATAATAAACATCAAGAGGCCAAAACTCTTGATACACCCTCTTGGCGAATATTGAGAGCCAATAACATTACTTTGTTTTCGAATACGCTTAACTTTGATGATGTTAAAAGAATTACGAAGGATGTAAAGATTAAAGACTCTCAATGGCTTCGTAAATCGGATATATTGATTTGTGCCGGTAGCGGAAGTAAAGAGCATGTAGGTAAGGTAGCCTATATTGAAAATGATTTAGAGTATTCCTTCGGTGGCTTTATGGCTGTAATTCGTGCTAAAAAAGGTCTTAATAGCCGTTTTCTTTTCTTCCTGCTGACATCTAATCTATTTTCGAAATATCTTGAGACGACATTAAATTCTACTACAATCAATAATTTGAATAGTGGTATTATAAATGAATTTTGTATCCCGGTTCCTCCACTTGAGGTACAGGCTGAAATAGTAAAAATTCTCGACCGCTTCGCGGAATATGCAGCGGAGCTGCAAGCGGAGCTGC
>CAYYQS010000084.1:0-10505 GCA_964472555.1 uncultured Bacteroides sp. | reverse complement strand
AGGATGTGTACCGCATGCAGGGTGTGAAGATCAACGACAAGCACTTCGAGGTGATTGTACGCCAGATGATGCGCAAGGTACGTATCATCGACGCAGGCGATACGAACTTCCTGCAGGAGCAGATCGTGGACAAGCGCGACTTCATGGATGAAAACGACCGTATCTGGGACAAGAAGGTAGTTGTCGATGCTGGTGACTCCGAAAATCTCCAGGAAGGCCAGATCATTACTGCGCGCCGCCTGCGTGACGAGAATTCTCTGCTGAAGCAGCGCGACCTCAAGCAGGTGATCGTGCGCGACGCGCAGCCCGCTACTTCGGAGCAGATACTTCAGGGTATCACCCGTTCGGCTCTCCAGACATCTTCGTTTATCTCGGCTGCTTCCTTCCAGGAAACTACCAAGGTGCTCAACGAAGCTGCTATCCAGGGCAAGAGCGATCCTCTGGAGGGTATGAAGGAGAACGTGATCTGCGGTCACCTCATTCCCGCCGGTACAGGTCTCCGCGAGTACGACAATCTTGTAGTCGGCAGCCGCGAGGACGATGTAGAGATTCTTGCCGAGTACGGTAATCCGACACCCTCTCACAGAGGTGTTGAGATGGCCGAGCTCATCAACGACTGATAAAATATTCAGCTAAAAAGCGCATGCGCCCTGCCCCGAAATCGGGAGCAGGGCGCTTTTTGTGTTAATAAGTTGCTTATTAGCCACGAATTTGGTAACTTTGCAGAGGTTTTACTAAAGAATATACCGAGATGATAGAATATATCAAAGGACGCATCGAGGCACTCACCCCCGCACAGGTGGTGCTTGAGACCGCTACGGGCGTGGCGTATATGCTGAATATCACGCTCCCGTCGTTCTCGGCTCTTGAGGGCAAGAGCGAGGGTCGGCTTTACGTCCATGAGGTAATCCGCGACGATTCCTGGATTCTCTACGGTTTTGCCGAAGAGAGTGAGCGCACGCTCTTCCGCAATCTAATAGGAGTGTCGGGCGTGGGGGCATCAACGGCCGCTATCATACTATCGTCGCTCCAGGGCGAGGAGCTTGCGGAAGTTATCTCAACTGGGAATGTCCGCAGGCTTAAAGCAATCAAGGGAATCGGGTCGAAGACTGCGGAAAGAATTATTGTTGATCTCCGCGACAAAATAAAACCTATCGACGGTACGTTATCTATCAAGACCGCAGCTCGTAATGACGCTTACGACGAGGCTTTCGCGGCTCTGACTATCCTCGGCTTCGACAAGAAGCAGAGCGAGAAGGCACTGACGGCACTTTTCAAGGCCGAACCGGAGCTTAAAGTCGAGACCGCTATCAAGAAGGCTATGTCGATGATGTAAAGCGGCTGCTGTAGGCACGGTCTTGCAGATGGAAATAAAATCGGCACGCAGAATAGTACTTCATTTTGTGCTGCTCCTGATTGCAGGGGCGGCTATATGTGTGCCTGTACCTGCAGCCGGACAGCTATTTTCGCCGGGTATTCCTGCTCCAGCTCCTCAGGGGTATCCTCTTGCGTCGCCTTATGATTCGGTGCCGATGCCGCTTGGTATTCCCTACACTGTGCCCCAGAGCTATGAGGACCTTATGCGCGACGAGCTTGCCTACGACCTTGCTACGCCGTCGAATATCGTGACGTCGGCGGAATACGATCCTGCCACTGGGTGCTATACCGTGCGCACGCGCATAGGTGACACCGATATCGCCACTCCTTTTATCCTTACTTCCGAGCAGTATCACAACTGGCAGCTGCGGAAGTCGATGCAGAAGTACTGGAAGGAACGGAATATGGCACTGGTGACCGACGGGGAGAAGCAGCCTTTCAATGTGTTCGACATGAATTTCGCTCTCGGGCCTCTGGAGAAGATTTTCGGACCGGGGGGTGTTTCGCTCAAGACGCAGGGTTCGGTGCAGATATCCATGGGTGTGAAGAGCAATAAGACCGACAATCCTTCGCTTTCGCTCTCGGCGCGCCGCAAGACGTATTTTGATTTCGACCAGAAGATACAGGCTACGATAGCCGCGTCGGTTGGTGACAGGATGAAGTTCAACATGACTTACAACACCGATGCTACCTTTGACTTCGACAGCAAGAATCTCAAGCTTGCCTACGAGGGCAAGGAGGATGACATAGTGAAGAATATCGAGGCGGGTAATGTGTCGATGACTACGGGATCGTCGCTTATACGAGGTAGCACGGCGCTCTTCGGTCTGAAGGCCAAGCTGCAGTTCGGCAAGCTAACGGCGACGGCGCTTCTGTCGCAGCAGAACTCGGAGTCGCGCACGGTGAATACTCGCGGAGGCGCCCAGACAACGGAGTTCTCGATCAATGCTGACGAGTACGATCAGAACCGACACTTCTTTCTGGCTCATTTCTTCCGTGACAACTACGACCGGTTTGCGTCGCGTCTTCCCTATGTGTCGTCGGGTGTTCAGATCACTCGCATCGAGGTGTGGGTGACGAACAAGACCGGTAAGTACGATCAGGCACGCAACTTCGTTGGTTTCATGGATCTTGGCGAGAATTCTCATCTGGCCACCGACTACTGGATTCCCAATCCGTCTCTTCCTAACCCCGCGAATGCCTCGAACAATCTTCTTGAGGTGATAAAGACCGAGTACCCCGGCGCCCGAAACATCAATCAGGTGACTCAGGTGCTCGAGCCGCTGTCGGCCTACGGGCTCGAAGGTGGCCGCGACTACGAGAAGGTGGAGAGCGCCCGCCTGCTCTCGTCGAGCGAGTATACGCTGAATTCGACTTTAGGCTATATCTCGGTGAAGAGCGCGCTCAATGCCGACGAGGTGCTCGCTGTGGCTTTCGAGTACACCTACAACGGTCAGGTGTATCAGGTCGGTGAGTTCTCGGGCGATATCACCACTACCGATCAGGCGCTTTTCCTGAAGATGCTCAAGAGTACTACTTCTTCGCCCTATCTGCCGATGTGGGACCTTATGATGAAGAATGTGTACTCGCTGGGTGGCTATCAGATACAGAAATCGAAGTTCAAGCTCAATATCAAATATCTTTCGGATACTACGGGTATCCAGATCAATTATCTGCCGGTGCCGGGTCTGACCAATCAGTCGCTGCTGCAGGTGATGAATCTCGACCGCATAGACTCTAACGAGGAGAGCAATCCCGACGGCTTCTTCGATTTCATCGAGGGCTATACTATCATGCCGTCGACCGGTAAGGTGATTTTCCCGGTGGTTGAGCCTTTCGGCAGTCATCTTGAGGCTAAGATAGGGAATCCTGCCATCGCCGAGAAGTATGTGTACAATGAGCTTTACGACTCTACGCTTATTGTGGCGCGTCAGTATGCCGACAAGAATAAATTCATCATCACGGGTGAGTATCAGGCGTCGGCAGGGTCTCAGATCAGGCTGAATGCGATGAATGTGCCCCGCGGGTCGGTGATAGTAATGGCGGGAGGTGTGCAGTTGACCGAGAACTCCGACTATACGGTGGACTATACCATGGGTATCGTCACGATCACGAACCAGAGCATCATCGACTCGGGGCAGAATATCTCGGTGACGCTCGAGAACCAGTCGATGTTCTCCACCCAACGCAAGACTCTGCTCGGCCTGGATCTTCAGTACCAGCTAAACAAGAATCTCAATATCGGCGCGACTCTGCTCCATTTCTCCGAGAAGGCGCTGATCGAGAAGGTGAATATCGGCGACGAGGTGGTGAACAACTCAATGGCGGGCATGAATCTGGCGTACAACGGGGAATTCATGTGGCTGACCAATCTGGTGAACAAGATACCGACTGTTAATGCGACTCAGCCGTCGCGGCTTAGTCTGACGGCTGAGTATGCGGCTCTTATCCCTCACTCCCAGAAGTCGGGGTCGAACAAGGGATCGTCGTATATCGATGACTTTGAGGCTACTCAGACGGGCATTGACCTCCGGTCGCCATATTCGTGGTTCCTTGCTTCTACTCCTTACGATCCTTCGCCCGATGCTCTCTTCCCCGAGGCGGCACTCAGCGATAACCCGGCCTACGGCAAGAACCGCGCGCTGCTCAACTGGTACTATATCGACCGCCTTTTCACGCAGCGCAATTCGTCGATGTGCCCGGGATATATCAAGAGCGACCTCAAGCAGCTGTCGAATCCTTATGTGCGCGAGGTGACGAGCCAGGAGATTTTCCCCGGGCGCGAGATAACCTACGGAGAGAGTTCGACTATCCAGACTCTCAATCTGTCGTTCTACCCTACCGAGCGCGGGCCTTATAACCTCGACGCTGACAATATAGATGATGAGGGTGCTCTTCTCAGCCCGGAAAAGCGATGGGGCGGTATCATGAGGCGCATGGACAATACGAACTTCGAGCAGAGCAATATCGAATATGTGCAGTTCTGGCTTCTCAATCCCTTCCTCGACCCCGAGGCGGACAACCTTGAGGGCGGCGATCTCTACATCAATTTCGGCGAGATTTCGGAGGATATACTCAAGGACGGTCTCAAGAGCTATGAGAACGGTATTCCATACGACGGAAACGATGAATATCTGACTGAGACTTCGTGGGGCCGCGTGTCGAAGCAGAATTCGCTTACATATTCGTTCGACAACGCTACGGGCGCACGCCTTGCACAGGACGTGGGTATCGACGGACTGCATACCGATCAGGAATTCGTTTTCCCGACATATCAGAACTATGTGGATCGGTTCCGTTCCCGTCTGTCGCCGGAGGGTGTTGAGAAAATGCAGGCTGATGCTTTCTCACCACTCAACGACCCCGCGGGCGACAACTACCACTTCTACCGCGGCTACGACTACGATGAGCAGCGGCTCTCGATCCTCGAGCGCTATAAGCGCTACAATGGCGTGGAAGGCAACTCTCTTTCGCCGGAAGACGCACCCGATCCGCTCTATCAGTCGGCACGGTCGGTGCCTGATGTGGAGGATATCAATCAGGACAATACGCTCAATGAGTACGAGCGCTACTTCCAGTACCGCATATCTATCCGCCCCGAGGATCTCGTGGTGGGCCGGAACTTCATCACCGACAAGCAGGTGTCGCTGCAGCCAACCCGCGACGGCGGTCGTCTGCAGGTGGAGTGGTATCAGTTCAAGATACCTCTGAGCGAGTATGAGAAGGTGGTGGGTTCGATCACGGACTTTTCGACAATCCGCTTCGCGCGTATGTTTATGACGGGTTTCAAGAAGACCACGCATCTCCGCTTCGCCACGCTCGAGCTCGTGCGCGGCGAATGGCGCACCTACGACTTCAACCTCAATACGCGCGGCGATGCTCCGGCGCAGGGCCAGCTTGATGTATCGGTGGTGAATATCGAGGAGAATGCTACCCGCGAGCCTGTGAATTATGTGCTTCCTCCGGGTGTGACCCGTATCTCCGACCCGGGTCAGAGTCAGATCACGCAGCTCAATGAGCAGTCGATGTCGCTGCGTCTCACCGGCCTTACCGCAGGCGATGCGCGAGGTGTGTACCGCAATACGCAGCTTGACCTACGCAACTATAAGCGCATCCAGATGTGGGTGCATGCGGAGGCTCTGATCGACAATGCGACGGCTCTGCGGTCGGGCGATCTTTCGGTATTCATACGCATGGGCTCGGATGTGAAGAGCAACTTCTATGAGTACGAGATTCCTCTCGAGCTCACACCCCCGGGAAATTATAACCGCTATCTTACGTCCGACAAGTATATTGTCTGGCCTAAGAACAACTATATGGACTTTGATCTGCAGAGTCTGGTAGACCTCAAGAAGGAGCGCAACCGTGCCAAGAGAAATCAGGAGAGCGGGGTTGGCTTCGCTACGCTTTACACCGGCCGCGATCCCGACAATGAGCGCAACCGAATGGCGGTGATGGGTAATCCGTCGCTGAGCGATGTGCGTGTGATTCTTGTGGGCGTGCGCAATAATTCGGCTACGACGAAAGACGGAACGGTGTGGCTAAACGAGTTGAAGGTGACTGACTTCAATGAAGCCGGTGGCTGGGCTGCCAAGGCTAACGCGACGCTAAATGTGAGCGATGTGGCCACGCTTAATTTAGGGGGGCACATGGAGACTTCGGGCTTCGGAAGTGTTGACCAGAGCCTCAACGAGCGGCGCCTCGACGATTACCAGCAGTTCAATGTGGCCGTACAGGCCGACCTCGGTCGCTTCCTGCCGGAGAAGGCCAAGCTGCGGGCACCGATATACTACTCCATGACCAAGGAGAAGACGTCGCCGAAGTATAATCCTCTCGATCAGGACGTACTGCTCAAGGATGCTCTTGACGACTGCACTACCAAGGAGGAGAAGGACTCGGTGAATGCCTATGCAATAGAGCGGTCTACGATACAGAACTTCTCGCTGTCGGGTCTGAAATTCGATGTGCAGAGCCGCACTCCGATGCCATGGGATCCTGCCAACTTCACTTTCAATTTCTCATTCACCAAGCAGGCTAAGAATGACCCTACTATAGAATACGAGAATACCAACGACTACCGCGGGTCTCTGGCCTACACCTATGCGCCGATGATAAAGGCTTTCAAGCCTTTCAAGGGTCTGAAGGGAAAGAGCAAGAATGCCAAGTTCCTTAAGGAGTGGGAACTTAACTGGTTGCCCAACAGTATTTCGTTCCTTACCAACATGTCGCGCTACTACTACGAGCAGCAGACGCGCTCGGAGACGGATGTGATGTTCCAGCTTCCGGTGTCGGTGAGCAAGAACTGGCTGTGGGACCGTCAGCTCCAGCTGCAGTGGAACATTACCAAGACCCTTTCGTTATCGTTCAATTCGAATACTTCGGCACGCATCGAAGAGACTGTGGGAGCTGTGAATAAGAAACTTTTCCCGGACCGTTACCGCGACTGGAAGGATACGGTGTGGCAGTCGATACGCTCTATGGGTACGCCATGGAGCTACAATCAGACTTTTACCGGACAGTATAAGGCTCCCTTCAATAAGATTGCTTTCCTGGACTTCCTCACGGGGTCGGTGAGCTATAATGCCACCTACCGTTGGGAACGCGGCGCTACTATAGATGGTGTAAAGCTGGGTAACTCCATAGCCAATCAGGCAGCTTGGAATGCCGACGGGCGTGTAAACTTCGAGACTTTCTACAACAAGATACCTATTCTGAAGGAAGTGACCAAGCGCTTTGCCAACACCCGGCCCCGGACGGTGAGCAAACAGAAGGCCAAACGCTTCGAGCGCACATATAAGCTTCAGGCAGATACTACAATGACAGTGAAGCATAATCTTCGTGCCAAGAATGTGAAGGTGACCGCGACCACTCTCGACGGAAAGCCTTTCCCGGTGAAAACGCGTACGGTAGACCAGAATACGGTAGAGATCCTCGACCGAGGCGATACCGACCTGAAGCTTGTGGTAACCGAGGTGCTCAAGGATGAAAAGTCGCTTGCGCGGAATATCGGAGAGTATGCGTTGCGTTTCATCACATCGCCTCGCTCCCTGGCTGTGCGCTACCGCAATACGCGCTCTCTTTCGCTTCCGCTCTTCGACCCCAATATCGGGAATATCTTCGGACAGACCAATTCCTACGGTCCTATGGCTCCGGGCCTTGACTTTGCATTCGGCTTCACGGGAGAGGAATATATACACAAGGCGCTCGACCGCGGGTGGCTGATCACTAACGACGGGCAGACTTCTCCCGCAATCTTCGCCCACACCAATGAGCTTAATATCGAGACTCAGTTCGAAATAGCCAAGGGCCTTAAGATACAGCTCACTTTCAACCGCACGGACAACCGGAACTCACAAACGCAGTTCATGTACGCCAATATGCCTACGTCGCTCTCTGGTTCTTACACCAAGACACACTGTGCTATCCTAACGGCACTTGGCTCTTCCAAGGCTGACAACGGGTACTATTCGGCGGCTTTTGACCGCTTCCTCGAGAATATCCCTGAGATCCGCAGCAGGGTGGAGGATAGATATATCGGCACTGACTATCCTACGACCGGGTTCATGAAGGACAATGTTCATGCAGGCTATCCTTTCGATCCAGCCGTAGGATCGGTGAGCGAGACGTCGTCGGATGTTCTCATACCAGCATTTATGGCTGCTTACACCGGTCGATCGGCGAAGAAGGAGACTCTCAATCCGTTCCCTGCGTTTACGTCGGTGCTTCCTAACTGGCGTATAACCTACGACGGCCTGATTAATCTCGGCAATCTGCGCAATATCTTCAAGTCGTTCACGCTGAGCCACGCCTATCAGTGTACCTATTCGGTGGGTTCGTTCTCGTCGTATCTCAACTGGGTCGGTCTTGGTGATTCGACACTGGGCTTCACTCTAGACGAACTCACTGGTCAGCCGATACCGTCGTCACCTTATAATATATCGTCGGTAGCTATCACCGAGCGTTTTGCCCCGCTTTTCGGTGTGAGCGTGACGCTTAAGAATGAACTTCAGCTCAATGCCGAATACCGCGACCAGCGCACGCTTACGCTCAATTCGTCGGCGGGACAGGTTGTGGAGGCTACGAGCCGCGGTATCACTATCGGAGCAGGCTATAAGATTGTAGGGTTCAACACGGTGCTGAAGATGAAGGGCTCGGGCCAGGGAATCAGCAACGACCTTACGCTCAATGCCGACGTGTCGATTCAGAACAATCAGGCTCTGATACGCCGCATAGAGGGTAATTATACTCAGCCTACAAGCGGCACCAATACGGTTAATGTAAACTTCAACGCTTCGTATATACTGAGTAAGCGTCTGACGCTGTCGGCGTACTTCGATCATCAGATCAACTCTCCGATAGTGACGACAAGCGCTTATCCTACGACGAGCTCTTCTTACGGTATCTCCGTGAATCTCTCTCTATCGCGATAGGCAAAAAAGGAACTATAAATCTAACTCAATAACAGGTTAATAAGGTGGAAATATTCAAGTCAATTATATATCACGGATATTAATCAGATTTTTGCCTTGAGTATCACCATTGTAAATAACTGTTGCGCTTATGATGTCGGGGAGCAGATTCTGAAGATATTTGAGATTTTTGGTAAAATCGGTTTGGAAGGTAGCTCCGGCTTTGACTTCGAAGATATTCAGGCCTTGTGGAGTATCTTGAATGATGTCGACTTCTCTGCCTGAGTTTTCTCGATAGAAATAAATATTTGGCTCTTTGGCTATGTTAAATCGGTTTTTTATCATTTCCGCAACGGCCATGTTTTCAAAAATAGCGCCACGAAGAGGATGGGTGTCGAGTTGTGAGGCATCTTCAATACCTAAAAGATAACAAAGCACTCCTGTATCATAAAAATATAATTTGGGCGTTTTCGTGAGCCGCTTGGAAATATTCGTGAAATAGGGAGGAAGCGAAAAAGCAATATATGATGCCTTAAGCAGCGAGATCCATGCAGAGATAGTCGGTGCTGACACTCCGGCTTCAATTGATAAAGAGGCAAGATTGATTTCACTACCTATGCGGGCGGCACATAGCCGCATAAATAATTGGAATTTATCGAACTGATGCACCTGTCCAAGTGCCCGAATATCACGCTCGATGTATGTGCTGTAGTAGTTCCGGTAAAAAATCGCCGGAGGGATCAAGTCGGAAATTGTTCCCGGATAGAACCCGCGCCACATTAGCTCCGATGTTGATACATCGAGTTTAGACTTATTGAGTTCCTTGAATGAAAAAGGAAGAACTGTGAATAAAGCCGCCCTACCGGCAAGTGATTGCATGGACTTGTGAAGCAGTGAAAAATTATTGCTTCCGGTAAGGATGTATCTTAGTGTTTTGTCTCTGTCTACTCGAGCTTGAATGGATGAGAGCAACTCGGGTAGGTTTTGGATTTCGTCAATAATAGCATATTGCCCTAAACTGTCAAGAAAATCATTGGGATCATCAAGAGCTCGATTCCTAGTACTGATATCTTCAATATTTACGAAAGTATAATCGGGAAACAGATGGCGTGCGAGCGTCGTTTTGCCACTTTGTCTTGGTCCGGTTATAATGATAGCCGGATAATATTTAACAGCCGTTAGAATGGAGCTTGAAATTTGACGATCGATATAGGCCATAAATTTTAGTATGAAATTTTGTCGACGCAAAGATAGAAAAATAAACTTAACCGTGCAAATCAAAAGTCGGGTTTTCGATTTGCGCGATTTTCTAATCTGTTTTACCCATCGATTGTTTACTACCGTAGATATACGAATAAAAAAGCAGGCCGCGAGAGAGTCGCGGCCTGCCTTTTATAGATAGAGGTGGAAATTACTTGTTGTTGATTTCTACCATCTTAGCGATGAGGTCGAGCACCTTGTTAGAGTAGCCGATTTCGTTGTCGTACCAAGAAACGATCTTAACGAAGGTGGGGGTGAGCTGGATACCAGCCTTCTTGTCGAAGATAGAAGTGCGGGTGTCGCCGAGGAAGTCGCTAGAAACAACGTCTTCGTCGGTGTAGCCGAGTACACCCTTGAGTTCGCCTTCAGAAGCTTCCTTCATAGCAGCGCAGATTTCTTCGTAAGTAGCGGGCTTAGCGAGGTTGACGGTGAGGTCAACAACGGAAACGTCGAGGGTGG
>CAYYQS010000083.1:0-10703 GCA_964472555.1 uncultured Bacteroides sp. | reverse complement strand
CCGTAGTCGGCGCGGATCTTGAGGTCGTTGATCCAGCTGATATCCTTCATGAATTCTTCCTGCGAGATACGCCAGCCGACAGAAACTGCGGGGAAGTCGCCCCACTTGTGGTTTTTGCCGAACTTCGACGATCCTTCGTGGCGTAGCGACGCTGTGAAGAGATATTTACCTGCGAAGTCGTAGCTTACGCGGCCGAAGAAAGAGATGAGTTTTGCATCGTTGCGGTAGCTTCCCATCATCACTTCACCTTCTTCCTTGGCCCATTCGCCTGAGCCGAGGTTGTCGGCACCGAGACCGTCGTTGGGGAAGTCCTTGTTCTCGGCATTGAAGCCGGAGTACTGCGAGTACTGGTAGGAGTAGCCGACCATTGCCTTGATATTGTGTTTGTCGGCGATGCGGGTGCTGTAGTTGGCGAGCCATTCGAGCACATACTGGCGCTCTTTGGAGTATGAACGGCTTGCTACGCCGTCGTGTCCGTCGTTGATCGAGTTAGTGCTGGTCGAGGGGCGGAAGTAGGTGTTGTTGTTGCTGTACTGGTGATCGGCAAACATTATCTGAGTGGAGAGATTGTGGTTGCTGTCGCCACCCTTAGCAAGAAGCGGGAGGAGATTGAGCTTGAGTGTGCCGTCCCAGTCGAGGAGCTTGGTGTCGGCCTGGTCTTTTTCCAGAAGCTGACGCTCCACGGGGTTGGAGCCTACGATCTGACCGAAGAAATTGTAGTATTGTGCCGGATTCTCCGGATTCATCAGAGGAGTGGTGGGATTCGCTTCGAGGGCATCCTTGAATACGCTCCAGTCGGCATTGTTGCGGTCGATGATACGTGGAGCGACGTTGAGCTGAATGGTGAAGAGACCGCCTTTTGTGGTGTGCATCACTGAGGCGCGGGCGCCGTATTCGCGGCGGTTTGAGCGAAGGTCGATACCGTTTGCATCGCGGTAGTCGGCACTGACGCGATAGTTGCTGCGTTCGTTGCCGCCGCTTACTGTGAGGGTGTGCTGCATGGTGAAGCCCGTGCGTGTCACGGCGTCGAACCAGTCGACGTTGCCCCCGAGGTCAACACCGCGGTCGCCCCAGCCGAGACGCACTTCACGATAGTCCTGAGCGCTCATCATCTTGAGGTCGTGATTCACAACGTCCCATGCGAAAGTGCCCGAGTAAGAAGTGTGGATCGCACCGTCCTTGCTGCCTTTCTTTGTGGTCACGAGGATAACGCCGTTGGAGCCGCGGGTACCGTAGATAGCCGAGGCTGCACCGTCTTTAAGAATGTCGAAAGAGGCGATATCGTTTGGATTGAGGTTGGTGAGATTGCCCCCGGGTACACCGTCGATTACAATCAGCGGGCCGAGTCCTGCCGAGCGGGAGGATACACCGCGGATCTGGATACTTGCCTGATTGTTGGGGTCGCCAGCGCCGGTATTGGTAATGGAAACGCCGGGAACCTTACCCTGAATCATCATCGAGGGGTCGAGAGAGCTCACCGAAAGGAAGTCTTTCTCACCAACATGGGAGATTGCCGAGGTAAGTTCTTTCTTATCCATGGTGCCGTAGCCGATCACCACCACGTCGTTGAGAAGCTCGGAGTTTTCCTTCATTATAATGTTGATCACGCTACGACCGCCGATAGCTTCCTCTACAGTAATATAACCTACGTATGAGAAGCGGAGTTTGCCTTTAGGATCAGCCTGTAGGGTGTAGTGACCGTCGAGATCCGTAACAGCTCCTTTTCCGGAGCCGGGCTCGCTGATGCTTACGCCGATGAGTGGCTCGCCGGTTTCGTCTGTGATCGTTCCTGATACGGTTATGGCTTGCGCGGCCGTCAATTGGACGCCGACGGTAAGCATCACCAGCAGGAGAAACGACTGAAGAATGTTCTTGCTTTTTCTCATTGCTATAATGATATTAGATTGGTTTTTGATGTTGTCTGGATGCAAAATTACATATAGCTTTATGTGCTGTCAACAGAGTGTATTAAAAATATAGTTGTTTATAGAAGTGTAAATGCCTAATATCAGGCTATTAAGATTGTAGAGAGCCGGGATTTTGGTAGTCGTTTTTATAGAGAAAAATGCTATGTCCGGGGTTGTTCATCCCTCCCGATCAGCATCACTTCGGCTTCGAGAAGGTTGCGATCACCTCTCGCTTTGTTGCGTACTTTGGTGCGGTAATTGTAAATTGTGGTGAGTGAATATCGAAGGAATTTTGCTATTTTATCGCTGTCGGTGATACCGAGGCGGATGAGTGCATATATGCGGAGTTCGGCACTGAGCGATCCGTCTTTCTTCGGTTCGAGAGCTTCGCCGGGGAGAAGAAGACCGTTGAGATCGGATACGAAAGTGGGGAACAGACTTAGGAAAGTGCTGTCGAACTGCGAGTAGAATTGCTTGAGCTCGTCGTCAACCATGGAGCCTGATTTAACGAGTTTCTTTAATTCGTCGTTCCGTCCGGCGTTGACGAGTTTGCCCACTGTCTTGCGGAAGTTGTCGAGTTTTTCAATGTAAACCAGACACTGATCCATATATCTGCCGATATACACCTCTTTCAGTTCGGAAATTTCGGCGATAGAGTTGTTGGCATCCGTCACCTTTTCGTTTGTTTCCTTCAGGGCATCGGTTGCCTGATTGAGCTTGTTGTAGGCCTCTTCGATTTCCTTACGGGCACGAGCTATTCGCTTCATCTGTTTACGCATGTAGCAGAGCAGGGCGAGTAGCACCAGCGAGAGAACCGTGATTGCGATGATAGTGAGTTCGAGCGCCTTGTTTTTAGAGCGTATGGTCTCGATGTAGATGCCGTTGATTTTCGGCGATACGTCGTTGAGTTCAAGAATGCGCTGGCGGGCGTTGCATTTGGCGGCGTCATCTACCGCAATAGTGAGGAAGCGGTATGCACGGTCGAGATCGCCTTCCTCATAAAGAAGCAGGGCAAGTTCTCTCAGGCTTATATACTCGCGCACCGATGATTTGAGGTCGGAGATAGCGGCGCGGAGCAGATGCTCCTTGTAGGCCTCGATATTGCCGGTGCGGGCGTAGGACCACGACAGAGTCCAGGAGCAGATTGCGCGGTCGTGCTCCGACAGATCGTGGTCGGCCATGAATTTATTGAGTACGTCAATCGCTTTCTGCGGCTCGCCGGAGACGTTGAAGTAGTCGGCTTCGGTAATGGCATGACCCAGAGAGCCCAGCTCGTTGACGTAGAGAATAGAGTCGCGGTACATGTTGGTGAGCTCGTGGTAGTAGTTTTTCTCCTGCTCAAAAGCGGCGAAGTCTTCGAGCCGACCGTAGAGGGTGCGCTTGATGTGGTAGTAATATGGGTGAAGATATTCGGGCAGCGAGCCGCCGGGGACAGAATCGAGCATGTTGAGTGTCTCGTGATACATGCCCGTAGCACTGAGTATATTGGCAATTTTCAACCGCGCGTGAGCTATCATGTCGGGATCACCGATATTCTTGGCCAGATGAGCCATGCGTCGGCTAATGTTGTTTGCCGAGTCGGTGTTGAAAGTCAGATATTCGTCGTAGAGATGAATGAGCACATCGAAGCGTACCCAGTCGTTGTCGGCATTGTCATAGTCTCTCTGAAGGCTGTCGAGGAGGCCCTGCTTCTGGGCGAGGTAAACTTCACGGTGGGCAATGACATCGTCGAGCACTGTCAGGAGCGAATCCGTAGTGCTCCTGTGCGACGCCTGCATGGCAAGTGCGCACGATAAAAAATAGATTAAGGTTATGGCTACGGTTCGCATTGCAACGGCAAATGTACAAACTTTTTACAAATTCCCTGCAATAAAGAACGTTAAATAGGCGGGAGGTATGTTTCAATCCTCATCGTGATATCCCTAATATCAGTTTAATTGACTAAAACTTTAACAGTTTTACCGCTAACGCTTACGATATATATTCCGTCGGGAAGATTCCCGGCAACAATGCCTGACATATGATTTCTTTTATAAGTTATCGTTTGTCCCATCATATTGTAGACTGTGACATCTGTCGCCGTTTCTCCGTCAGCATAAATCATTCGATTGAATACATAAATGTTGTATGTGGGTGTTTCAACTTCTGATATTGAGGCCGTATTTGTATCTGAGACAAGTACTTCATTGCTGTCAACCCCAAAATATTCAGACTTCAAAGTTTCGGTTTTAGTGTTTAATGTCAGCCGATATACTCCATCTTTTTCTATGGTCCATTTAAGGTCATCACCACCCGATATGCGGGCTTCGCTTATACCTTCTGCCAAAGCATCGGGGATGTAGGGATGGAATGTTTCCTCAGTCCAGCTTTCAGCTGTAAGGATTTTGAAGCGATTGGGTTCTTCTTGCGTACCAATGCGCAAAAATCCTTCCCAAACTAATTCTTCAGGATTCTCGGGATTAGGGATGAATCGTTTATTACTTTCATCCCAATAATTCCAGTTTAATTCACAGCATCCCCCAACGATGTATAGCACTTTACGTGGGACAAATTTGCGCCCTTGGTATGCCAGTGTGTTTTCGTCGATGTAGAGTGTGTAGTCTCCTTTGGCTCCTACGCTCCAGCCACGGTTATCTTTGGATACAACAGATAATTCTGAAGCAAGTCCTTTCCCAAAAGTGAGGTCGACGTCCTCGTACATTGGTCCATAATACACAGTTTGGTCAGTGATTGTAGGAGTGTTGATCAACAAGATGTTACCGATCTTACAAGATATGGTCTTTTTAAACTCCACACCATACATTTCCGGCAGTTCTATAATCTGATTATCTACAGCCGTACCGGTCGCATACAGTTTTGATGGGCATTGATGGGCATCCGTCTTTTCGGAAACAGACATTTTCATGTTCCTCAAATCAACGATGATGCGATAATATCCTGTTTCAGGAACTTTGAATTTCCAATCCTTTCCTGTCAAGTCCCATGTGGCATAGAATTCAAGATTATAGGTCTTGGAAAGTTCGATCATCACATCCGGTTCTGCAGAAAGTACGTTCTTGAACCAACTGCGTGTATTGAGAAATTTGAATTCCTCATTGCCTTTCAGTTCGCCTTGCCATCTGAACACACCATCATTGATTCTGTCCATTTTGAGTGCGTTCGCATCACTCCAACCGGCTGTTGTGGCAGGACCAACGATAAAAAGCTGGCTATATTCGATAGAGTTGCTCAAATCCTGTGCTTTGGCAACAAGCATAGTCGTCAATATGACCAATATTAAAAATGCTCTTTTCATAGAAATTCTTATTTCATAAATTTATTGGAAATCACTGACTTTCCGGCAATGATACGGCAAATATAAAATTGCGAAGGAAGATCTGAGATGTTTTCACGAATAGCATCAATATTCGAATATTTGTATGTGGCAAATATTTGTCCCGTGAGATTACAGAGAGACATTTCTACTTGATCTATTTTCCTGCCAAACGACGCTTCCACACAGTGGGTAGACTTATTATATTTAAAATAGCAATTCCCTTCGGCCATGGCGTTTCCGATACCTGATGAGGACTGTTTTACAATCACGCTAACTTGAGTGCTGCAGTGGGTTTTAGGAACCGTTACCACCAATGTTCTTGTCTCAGGATTATAGTTATACGCATCAGAGTTAATGGTATTTCCTGAGACTATGATACTTTCAGGAAGATTACAATTATAAATGTTGAATGTGTAAGAACGGACGTCTTTTAGCCCGGCAATATTCCCGTGAGTAGTGCGTGGTGCTATTATAAATTCTTCAGCATCTTCGGTTGATCTACCGGTCAATTTTGTTATAGCATAATTTTCGGCATAATCTGAATTATTACCATTATCTTCATAAAGTGAACTTTCACCATTGGCCCCTGCAACAACGTTGATAACCAACTCATCGGGATGTTCGGTTACATTCTTTACAATATCCGGATTATATGGTATCATAGCACCTTGTTTGAAAAAGTACGGAATTTGCTCCTGTGTAAAAGACATGGTTCTTACACAAGGGCCTTCGATGAGTTCATTGGTCGATGCACTCCACCAATTTCCTTCCGGGAACCATATTTTTTTAAAGCTAATACCGTTTGATGAAGCTTCGGTAATAGGAGCAACGAGAATATCGTTGCCAAACATGTATTCACCTTCATAATCATAAGCCTCATCCATATCCGGATAATCATAATAGAGAGGACGGCAGATTGAGATTCCGGTATCATAGGCTTCACGTGCCATAGTGTAGATGTAGGGGAATAACGCATAGCGTAGCTTAACAGCTTCGAGCATGGTGGGGAAGTTGGAGAATTTCCATATTTGTCGCTCTACTCGCCCGTCTTTCATAGCATGTGTTCGGAATATTGGCGTAAACACACCGAACTGAAGCCACCGTAAAACGAGGTCGGGATTATTTGCGTTCTTTTCATCTGTCCAGACATGGCCGCCGAGATCATGACCCCAATAGCCATAACCTACATTGGATGCCGTTGCGGTGAAATATGGTTGGAATGCAAGTGTAGGGAAATTAATCAATGCGTCGCCTGAAAAACCGATTTGATAACGATGGCTGCCAAGACCTCCCCAACGGTGGAATATGACGGGGCGGACATCCGGACGATTCTTCACCATATCATTGAAAAACACATGATTGCACCAAAAAGTCTCTCCAAGGCCATTAGTATACGGACTTGTGAGATGCTGCTGCCAGTCAAGCCACCAAAAATCAACACCTTCGCTTTCATGCTCGCGAAGAATTGTATTTGTAAATGCTTCTGTAAAGTCGGTATTATCAAGTATCCACGGAATATTGTTGCTATCGCCATACTTTCCGTTGAGAGATGCATTCATCTGAGCGAAATATTCAGGAGATTCTGATTGGCTGATGCCATCGGCAGGATGAAGATTCAGTCCTATCTTGAAATTTTTGGAATGAATATCATTCAACAAACCTTTGGGATCGGGAATAAGCTTTGTGTTCCAACTCCATCCGGTCCAACCACCGCGTCCGTTAGAATCATTCTTGTCGCCATTCCAATGCCAGTCCATATCGAGGATCATCACATCACAGGGTATGTCGTTGTTTGCCAGATCAGCCATGATATTGCGATAATCGTCGGATGTATAGGAAGCATACTTGCTATACCAATAACCAAAAGCAAACGCCGGAGGTAGAGGAATTTTTCCGGCTATTTTTGTAAAGTCTGCCAGAGCTTTCTTATAGTTACTTCCATAGCCGAGGAAATAGATGTCAAGAGCATGAGGGTCTTTGCGTTCTGTCCACCAGTCAAATCCAATTTCTTCGTTAGGCTCGAGGGCAAACGAGCGGCTACCATCAGGGCGCGCCGTAGTCCAAGAGTCTTCAATAACAGACCAACCGGAACGTGAAACAAGACCATTTTCAAGTTCGGAGCGTTTGTTATCGCCATTACTTCCGTCAAGAGTGCGGCAGGTCCCTTTAAGGTTTAGCGGGTCGGGCTTTCCGGGATACCACAATACATTGCGTCCACTATGATTAATCGAGATAGAGAGGTTCTTGGCAGATGCAGGGAGTGTCACCGGATCAGAACCTTTCCGGTATTTCAGCGAGAATTTTTCGGTTTCGATGTAGAGATATTCGCTATCCTCCGACTTCTTGAATGCAGGAACTTCAAGATTGCGGTTTATGATAGCGAAAGTAGCCTTGTCCTCAAACTCACCTTTATCACTATACTCGATGCGAATCATTTCAGGTGTTAGGACTGTGAAGCGGGCATTCCCGGATATGACTATTGCATCTGGACTTGCAGCTGGGTTGTTTTGGGCATTTGCCTTCAAACCAATGTTTAGGAGAGCAATCAGAGCTACGAGCAGCCTTATTTTACTTAGAGCAAGAATTGCTGATTTATTTTTCATTGATTATTGATTTAAGTTTCTTGCAAATTTAGTACCGTGACTTTCTGCTGTCAATGCGTAGTAGTGAAAATATAGTCGAAAAATAAGTTAAAACAGTGTATATGAGCGAGATATTCTGGAAAGACATATAAAGTATGTAGTTGTTCTGCACGGTTGAAAAGCATATTTGGATATATCTAATCTAATAGGCACCATTCCTTTTAAGTTTTTCATCGGTTTATTCGGGAACCGTTTTTATGTTCGACATTTGAATGCAATCATTTTTCAGTGGGGCATCTGTCCCAAATCGGACTGACTGCCCACAGTCTTACACTTTCATATGTGGACTTTTACTCTATATATACGACTATGCAATTAGCATAATACTGCCAATATCAAATAGATAAATTGCGTAAGATACTACTTTTCGAATACTCGGCATTGACACCGCTTATTATAGACATTAATTTTGTGTCATCATTAGTGCGCCTTAAAAAGTAGGAACACTAATGAACTAAAGAATAGGTTTAATCACATATCAATGGAAAAAATTATTTTGCTTTTTATAGCATTTGCTGCAACAACGTTTGCATCGTATGCCGACAACAGTATTCACAAATACAAAGCCCCCCTTTATTGGAGCGTATATGAATACTGCTATGAAAACGAACTGAACGGTCAGCCAAATAAGGACTTCGCTCCCGGCGAATGGGACAAAATCATAGACTGGGTTGCTACGGATCTCAAGCCCTATGGATACGACATGATATGTACCGATGGTTTCATCCCTATTCTCGCAAATAACGGATGCGCATACATGACACACTATGGCTCAATGTCTCTTAAAGAACTTGTATCCAAATGTAAGGCGAAAGGTCTGAAAGTAGGCGTGTACGACAACCCTCTCTGGATTCACGGTTGGGAGGGATGCAAAGTTCCCGGAACCAACTATACACTCGGAAGTCTCAATATTCCTAATGACAAGGATTGGTGGTTTAAGTGGGCGGTGCCCGAGAGACCAGGTTGCAAAGAATTTATCGACGGTTTCTTCAAACATTACAAGGAACTCGGCATAGAGTATATCCGCATAGACTTCCTGTCTTGGTTTGAAGACGGTTATGACCGGAACTTAGGCACGGTAGGACGCGGTTATGGTCGTGAATCGTATGCGCGAGCCTTGAAATATATATCGGAAGCCGCTGATAAATACGGTATCTTCATATCCCTCGTAATGCCTCACCTCTACAATGATGCCGAGTTGGAGAAGAAATATGGCAATATGGTTAGAATTGTTGCCGATACTACACGCGGCGGCTGGAATCATTGCTCGGCACACGACCGTGGCCGTGTCTACGGCACTTGGCCCAACTGTATGAATATGTTTGACGGTTTTACTTATTGGTCGCGCATCTCGGGAAGAGATAACGTGATTCTTGACGGTGATTTTTTACGGCTGAACACTTTTGCCACAGATGCTGAAAAAGAAACAGTAATTTCACTCCAGCTTATGGCCGGAGGGCCGGTGACGGTAGCCGACCAGTATTATACTATTGGTGATAATCTGAGATTTTATCAGAACAGCGAAATGCTGGAGCTTAATAAAGACCGGTTTGTGGGGCGTCCTTTAAGCGATAACCTCAACAACCCCAATAATCAGATTTGGTATGGACAGATGTCAAACGGAGATTACGTTATCGGTCTTTTTAACCGTGATGATTATGCCAAAGATATGAGAGTGAATTTTTCTGACCTTGGAATAGCCGGAGTGTACAAAATTCGCGACTTGTGGCTACATCACAATGAAGGTTATGCATCATCCCTATCGGCAACAATACCTGCTCACGGTTGTAAAATCGTAAAACTCACTCAAGATGAATGTGAACGCCTGTATATCGTTGGAGAGGCCACACCCTACGGATATAATCTCGACGAAGCTCAGGCTCTACTCGCAGTTCCCGGCAATCCGGGTATCTTCTCCGGTACCATTTATCTTAAAGGGGGAAAAGATAAGAAGTTCAAATTTCTTGAAGAACAAGAATGGGGAGGTCTTGAATACGGTTTGCCAATCGGGTCGGGAGCGGCCAATGGTGAAATAAGATTGACCTCGGGGTTTCTTGATGAAGGTTATGACAAGTTATATGTTACCGCTGAGGGAAACTATTTCATAACTATTGACACTAAGAACCTGAAAGGAGCGATAAAACGTTCTGAATATCAGGCTGAAAAAATACGCAACACCTCATTGTTCCTTGTTGGCAACGCCACACCCGGCGGTTGGGTAGTAGCCGATGCGACTCCTCTCTATCAATCTGTATCCGCCCCCTTTGAATATCAAACTACGGTTGCCCTTAGAACTGAAGATGAGGGTGCCAAAGCTTCGTTTAAGATTGCTAAAGCCTTACGCGGTGCAGCGAGTTGGAATCCCGACTTCTATTACTTCAGAGATGCCGCTGATGAAGGGAAAATATCGGATGATGGCACTGATGACTTGCAATGGAGTGTGTCGGACAGCGGCAGTCACACAGTGACAGTGAATACAAACGATAAAACAATATCCATCTCAAAGTCTGATAACTCAGGTGTTGATGGAATTGCAATTGTTGAAGAGACTTGTATTCCACCTACGTACTATAATCTTATGGGTCAAAAAGTGAATAGTCCCGCGCAAGGTATATTCATAAAAGTTTGCGGTAATAAAGTTTCGAAGGTTATAAGAGAATGATAGGGAAAATCTAAGATTTGTTTTTAGGACGGTTACACAGCTCGCACCCAAGCAGGCAAGCGCCGGTGATGATTGCGGGAAATCGAGTAGGAGGTAAACACTAATCGTAGGTGTTTATCTCCTACTTTCGGTTCGCCCGACATGGGCATAATCTAACGGGTGGAAGTCTCCAACGC
>CAYYQS010000082.1:0-10767 GCA_964472555.1 uncultured Bacteroides sp. | reverse complement strand
AGAAAAGGAGCAGCCTGCGAAGGCCACTCCTAAAATCATATATTATCTATTCCCAATCTCTTCACCGCCGCACAGAGAGAAGAAGTCACCTCCCGGGAGGGAGCAACTCATCTTCTACACCTACGCGGCAGCTGCCCCGCACACGATGAGAGCCTGACTCTCACGCACCGCAGCGAAGAGAACATTGACATCGCTGGTAAAATAGGCCGCTTGGCTCTGAGTCGGAACTTTCCATGGTCTAAATCATGCGTATGTTCAATGCATTTGGTGGAAGGTTTGATCCGTCGTAGATCACGGTAGTGCTGTCGACGTCCGTTAAAGTTCTCTTAAGCTCTCTCATGTTATCTAAGAAATCGGATCGCAAAGCCTTTCCGGCTTTAATCTCATATAAATGGATTCCCGAAGAAGTCACTTCAAGAGCATCAACCTCTCGTCCTGCCTGCTCCCTGTAGAAATATAAATTTGGATCGGATGCCTGATTGTATCTTCCTTTCAGAAGTTCTCCCATGGCGAGATTCTCGAAAATAGCACCTCTCAAAGGATGTTTTTCAAGCTGATCCGGCGATTCTATCGAGAGGAGATAGCAGAGTAGGCCGGTATCATAAAAATATATTTTAGGCATCTTCGTAAGACGCTTGGAAATGTTCATATAGAAAGGGGGCAAAGCATAAGTAATATACGAAGTGGCAAGAAGTGATAACCACTCCGTAACCGTTTTGGCTGATACACCTGCCTCTCGGGCTAAAGAAGACGCATTAAATTCCGACCCTACTCTCGATGCCAATAATCGCATGAATGTGTCGAACACAAGGAGATTCTTCAGATTCAATAGCTCTCTTAAGTCGCGTTCTACGTACGTATTATAATAATTGCGGTAGAAAATATGGGGAGGAATTCCATCCACTATCACACCCGGATACTCTCCTTGCCATAGCAGAGTCTCTATAGGGTGGTCAAGCTCGGATTTATTCAATTCTTTAAAAGAGAAAGGAAGCAATGTGAATAAGGCTGCCCTCCCGGCAAGAGACTGCGTCACTGTCTTTAGTAATGAGAAATTGCTGCTCCCCGTGAGAATGTACCGGAGACTTTTGTTTTCATCCACTTTAAGCTGAATCATGGATAATAATTCCGGCACATGTTGAACCTCGTCAATTATAGCCTTATCCCCTAAATTATCTACAAATGCTACCGGATCGGCCATGGCGGCAGCTCGGATCGTGACATGCTCTAAATTGATGTAGTTATAATCGCTGAACAGGTGGCGGCACAACGTACTTTTCCCTGATTGACGAGGGCCTGTGATCACTATCACGGGATAATATTTATGCGCTTCCTCAATGGGGTTCGAGATCAATCGTGGTTTATAGTCCTTCATTGTACGCTTTTCTGAGAGTGGTAGTACGGATATTTAGTAGTGGCACTCCTAATTAACCATTTTTCACTAAAAATAGAGGGGGATTCCCTCCGCTAATTTTTTCTTTCAAGCGCAAATATACAACTATTTCTTGAAATGGCAATAATCTTTCAAATTACACTACACATACCTTGCAAACTGATACAAAGAAATGTGAAGAATTGAAAAAATATCCGTATCTTTGCACCGTAGAACAACTACATAAATCATCATTATCAATCATTCAACGACTGCAATGAGACGACTCCTATCAGTTTTCCTACTGCTCTGTATGGCTCAGGTTCTTTCCCTCGCCTATGGAGCTGATTTTAAATGTCAGGGTACGGTCATCGACGAAGAAGGTGAGCCTATTATTGGCGCCGGTATCGTCATCCCCGGAGGTAAACCCCTCGGTATCACCGATATCGACGGCGCTTTCTCTGTTAAGGTTCCCGACGGCACTCCTACGCTCACAATTTCTTATGTGGGCTATAAACCTCAAGAAGTGCCCGCCAGGGCCGATATGGGTATTATCACCCTACAGCCATCCAACGAAATGCTTAACGACGTCGTCGTGACGCAGTCGCTGGCTCGCACCCGTCAGACTCCCGTGGCTGTTTCACAGGTAAACAAAGCCGAAATCGAAACCAAACTCGGCACCCAGGAGCTCCCCGAAATCCTCAATACAACTCCCGGTGTCTGGGCTACAAAATCCGGTGGCGGCTTCGGCGATGCCAAAATCAACATGCGCGGCTTCAAGAGCGCAAATGTGGCAGTCCTCGTCAACGGTATTCCCGTCAACGATATGGAATGGGGCGGAATCTACTGGAGCAACTGGGCCGGTCTTGGCGATGTTGCTTCAAACATCCAGACTCAGCGCGGCCTTGGTGCCGCAGTGCTTTCTGCACCCTCAGTCGGCGGTACTATCAATATCACCACCGAGAGCCTCGACGCTACCAAAGGCGGTAAAGTATGGTACGGCTTCGGCAACGACGGCCTCAACGAAATGGGCGTGAAAGTGTCTACCGGCCTTATGAGCAACGGTTGGGCTCTCACTGTCCTCGGAGCTCGCAAGTGGGGCGACGGATATGTGCAGGGCACCGACTTCCTATCCTACAACTACTTCGTCAATTTATCCAAGCGAATCAACAGCCGTCATCAGCTGTCTCTTACCGCTTTCGGAGCTCCTCAGACGCACAATAAGCGTGGCTCGAGCGACGGTCTCTCTATCATCCAGTACCAGACCTATGCTAAAGAGAAGATGAACGGCGAGAGCCCCTACCGCTACAACGCAACCTTCGGCTACGACCTCGACGGCCAGGTACGCTCCTCCAACACCAACACCTACCACAAACCCCAGATCTCACTCGCTCACATCTGGCAGATCGACAATAAATCGTCACTCTCCACCACTCTCTACGTGTCTCTTTCCAGCGGTAGCGGACTCAGCGGTCAGGGTCGCGGTGAGTACAAAGGCACCCAGCTCTCCTACTCAAGCTGGTACGGCGCATATCACGGTGTGCCCGAGATGCTCTTCCGCAAGGCCGACGGTACCTTCGCCTACGATGAAATTCAGCTCATGAACGAAGCTTCAACCACCGGTTCTAACATGGTAATGGCAAAGCAGAACAACTCGCACAAATGGTACGGCCTCGTTTCCACCTACAACAATTCTTTCTTCGACAAGAAACTCAACTTCCTCGCCGGTATCGACCTGCGCTACTACGTAGGTTATCACCAGAATAAGATCTGCGACCTCTACAACGGCGATTATTACATGGACGATTCTTCGCGTAAGAACGTCAAGGCCTACAACAACGCCGCGGCCGCAAACCCCGATTGGATTTACGAGAAACTCACCGTCGGAGATGTCGTCTACCGCGACTACGTGGGCTACACACAGCAGGAAGGCGCTTACGTCCAGGGCGAGCTAAATCTCCTCGACAAGAAGCTCAACCTCGTCCTCGCAGGTTCGCTAAGTAATACCGGCTACCAGCGCTACGACAAATTCTACTACGACAAAGAGCACGGCAAAACCGGAGTCTACTGCTTCCTCGGAGGTACTGCCAAATTCGGCATAAACTACAATATCGACCGTCATAACAATGTATTCGCCAACGTTGGCTACATCAGCCGCGCTCCCTTCTTCTCACAGGGCGTATTCCTGAGCTCAAACGTCTCCAACGCAACAAACCCCGATCCCGTCAACGAGAAGGTATTCTCAACCGAAATCGGCTATAACTTCCGCTCTCGCATCTTCTCCGCAACCGTCAACGCCTACTATACTAAGTGGCTCGACAAAACTGCCGTCCGTGGAGGTACTATCGAATCCGGACCACATATCGGCGACCGCTACACCCTCAACCTCACCGGCGTCAACGCTCGCCACATGGGTGTCGAAATCAATGCCACATTCATCCCCGCAAAGTGGGTCGAAATCACCGGTATGCTCTCGATTGGCGACTACATCTGGGACAGCAACTCAAAAGGATACTACTACAACCAGCTCGGTCAGCCACTTAAGAATATCGCTGGCGATCTCGCATCCGGCATCATGGCCGAGGACCACGCATGGGGCGTCCTCAACCAGAAAGGCATAAAGGTGGGCGACTCCGCCCAGACCACGGCTGCCCTTGGCGCAACCTTCCGGCCCTTCAAGGGCTTCCGAATCGGCGCCGACTGGAAAGTGGCTGCCCGCAACTACTCCGACTACTCCGTGAGCACTCCCGGATTCAACAACGTGATCAACGTATGCAATCCCTGGAGAATGCCCTGGGGAAATACGCTCGACCTGAACGCATCCTATTCATTCCCCATCGGAGGGGTTGAGGCTACACTCTTCGGCAACGTTCACAACCTGTGCAACTACAACTACGTCATCGACGCCACCAGCAACTCTGCCGAAGATGCCACGTGGGAAAATCTCTACGGAGTGTTCTACTCTTTCGGACGCACATATTCACTCAAACTCCGCATCAAATTCTAAGCCTGAACTATGAATAAGATATATATCCGCGCATTCTTTGCCCTTGTCCTCGCGGCTGGCGCGGCCTCTTGCGACGAAAATTCCTGGAACAACAAGCTTGACGGCTTCAAGGAATTTGAGGACCAGCCATTTGCAAATCAGCAGGCTATCGAGTACACTCTCACCGATGCCGACTACTCCTTTATTGCCGGTAATGCCGCCAACAAGGCGCTGGCCGGTGAGGAGAATGCCGCAGCACTCTCCCTCGTTGGCAAGGACAAACACTTCTCTGCTGCATGCCCCGCGTCGGAATACGTGCCTGCATTCCTCGCAAGCACCGACTTCGACTACTTCACACTTACCGACGGCTCCTCGGTTAAACTCACCTACCGCGTGGCCGTAAACGAGCCCGAAGAGCTCGCTGAGGCTGCTTCTGTGCAGAAGTTCACTATCCCCGAAGCATTCTACCGCGACGAGGTCTGGGGCGACGAAGACTATGTCAACGCCTTCACTCCCCTCATGCCAGCTGCCGACTACGTGCCCGTTGCCCTCGGTGACTATCTCGACCCCGATAACGGCCTCTACTGCATCGTTTCCTACAATCAGGCCGATACAGAGCCCTCCTTCGGAAACGCAGGCGACGAACCCGCTCCCGCAGGCCCCGTGTCAATCTTCGAAGAGAGCTTCACCGAAAGCCTCGGAGGATTCACCACCGACGACAAGGTGCTCCCCGAAGAACTCTCCTACATCTGGTCGTGGGGTGGTTCGAACTATGGCGCCAAGGCAAGTGCTTTCAAAGACAATGTCAGCTACGCCACCGAAGGCTGGCTCATTTCTCCCGACATCGATCTCAGCGGTTACAGCGACATCACTCTCGCTTTCGACCACGTCGTGAATAAATTCCCCGACCTCGGGTTCGCAAAAGCAAACTGCACTCTCTGGGTATCAGTGGCTGGAGCAGCATGGAAGCAGATCTCAATCCCTGAATATACCGACAATACCTCCTGGACGTTCACCAACTCGGGCGATATCAAGCTCGACGAATTTGCCGGAAAAACTATCCGCCTCGGCTTCAAATACGTCAGCGAAGACGGCAAGTCGGGTACATGGGAAGTGAAGAACCTTGCTATCACAGGCGTAGCAGCAGCCAAGGCTCCCGCTCGTGTACGTGCAAACATCCCCACGACGGCTGTCAACGCTGTCTATCACTTCGACGGCTCCGACTGGACCAAGGCTTCCTCCGACTTCGCAGTGCTCCAGGATGCCGACTACAAGACCATGGGTCAGTCCTACAACAACCTCTCCGCTGCCGAGCCCTATCTCAGCCGCTGGCTCGACCTCAACTACCCCTATGCTGCAGCCGACGCCGTGA
The DNA here is from genome assembly GCA_964472555.1 of uncultured Bacteroides sp. Taxonomy (GTDB): domain Bacteria; phylum Bacteroidota; class Bacteroidia; order Bacteroidales; family Muribaculaceae; genus CAG-873. Next base: position 5,037 of record CAYYQS010000082.1, on the reverse strand, counting down.
AATATGTCTACTGGGTACAGTATAAGAGCGGCGCTTCAAGCTACGTTTGCTCCCCCTATACCTGCGGCGAAGACGGCAAGTGGGCACCCACCGACTATGTCGAGACCGAAACTGCCCAGTTTGTCCGCACCGGAGGCAAATGGATCTACAACCCCAACGTTCAGATCTACCTTCCCGCTGGAAAGAGCCAGCCTCTGAGCTCTGTCTACTTCCAGACAGTAGTCGACTGGGTATTCGACAACATCTGCCGTCCCCTCGGCGACACAAACATCAAGAGCGGCCTATTCTATGTCACATCCTATGGCAATAACGAGTACTACTCCGGCGCATCCGCTTACCAGGGCAACGTCGACCTCCGTCCAGGCTCCGCTCGCGCACAGTATCCCGCTGGATACGACGGCATGACCGACGACGAAATCGTCGAGGCCGAGAAATCACGTTTCATCTACGAGTCATTCCCTGCCGCCTTGGGCATAATTCACTCCGATGCCAAACCTATCGACGGCCTGCAGGTGCTCTACACCATTACTTTCGCGGCCTACAACGGCACTTCTACCGACTACTACGACGCCGTCTACGAAGTGACAGGCCCAGGCCAGTTCACCGCCATAAGCTGCACATGGTGGGAAAACGGAACCGGTAAATAATCACATCCCCGGCTTCATATAGCGGGAGGCAATGCTCGGCATCGGGCATTGCCTCCTGTCTATTTTTGCCACTCTTAGCCTTTTTTCGTACTTTTGTGCTGACCAAAGCAATTCCTGACGACAATGGTAAAAAGCAATGTATATACCCGCACCGGCGATGCCGGTAGCACCTCGCTCGTAGGAGGCACTCGCGTGGCCAAAGACTGCGCACGCCTCGAGGCCTACGGAACGGTCGACGAAGCCAACTCATGGCTCGGTCTCCTCGATTCATCACGCGACATTCCACAAGAAGCTCACACTACCCTCTCCCGTGCCATGAATCTTCTATTCAACATCGGCTCTGCCCTCGCAACCGAAGAAGATTCCCGCTGGCAGCCACAGCCATTTCCCGAAAGTGAGGTGGAGCGCCTCGAAAGCGATATCGACGCACTCGACTCCACCCTACCCCGCCACAACCGCTTCGTCCTCCCCGGCGGACATCCCGACTCCGCACGTGCCAATATCGCCCGTACCGTAGTGCGCCGCGCTGAGAGGCGTATCGTGGCGCTTGCAGCCACAGGAGTGGCAGTCGACCCTATGCTGTGCCGATACATCAATCGCCTGAGCGACTATCTCTTCGTCCTTTCAAGAGCCATAAACTGCCGCGCAGGCATTCAGGAAGTATTCTGGGAATATTAAAAAATAAAAAAGGGCTGTATCTCACGACAGAGCCCCTCGGATAATCTACAATCTATAAGATGATTAACTTTTTGGTAAAATAGTTCTATTCTTTCCGCTGCAAAAGTAATAATAAATCTTTGCCTATGCAAATTTTTGTTATAGAAAAACCATTCAGACCATGAAAATCCCCCGAGGCAAGAGTATCGCAGGCGGCTGCATTTGCTCCTCTCGTGATTTATTATTAGTTTTGCAATCCCAAAAGAATCACATCAATTCCTACTTTCTAAAATGAAAAAAATCTCATCGCTTATTTGCGCGATCATCTGCCTCTTCGGCGCTACAGCCTGCATGAATACCGGCACCAGCGAAACTATCACCGATCAGGCCTTCACCCAGTGCTTTGCCCACGTAGTGGATATGCGAAACAACGTGGACGGTAACTTCACAGATATTGGCTACTCACTCCGCCTCAACTACACCAACCTTACCGCCGACGTTGTTATCTCCGGCCTCAAGGACACCGACGGAAAAGCCTATCCCACAATCTCCCTCAAAGGAATCAAATGGTCGATAGAGAAAGACTCCAAGATAGTTGTAAAAGGCAACGATCTCGAACCCGAAATGTCGGGCTTCGCTGCCATGCCCTTCTTCAATTCCTTCCGCCTGGAGCTCGTGAACCGAACCCTCGACGGCTACTACTACCCCGGTCTTAGCGTCAACTACACTATCGACGGACGCTTCTCTGTGGTATCGTCTTACATCACCCAGCGTATGCTCGCTACAACTACATCTACCGGCGACAGCGGCGCGGCCTTCTCAACCACCGACACTGAGTACGGTCTCGAATTCAACATGATCACCAACCGTCTCAAAATCACGATGTACAAGTCGCAGTTCATCGCCCACATGCCGGCTGTGGACTTCGTCCTCGATAATATACCTTTCACATTCGACGGCAATATCGTTAAGTGGGACGTAGACGAGATCATTCCGCTCTATGACGGTGCTCCAAACCGAGCCTTCCCCATTACCGGTCTTCGCGGCTCATTTGATTTCTGCGGTGATTTCATACTCGATTTCACCTGCAATCCCGTCACAGCCCCCGGCTCTTATAAAGTGGACGCTCTCGGCTCCTTCACCTTCGTGAAGTAAGCGAAATTCCCTTAATTTCTTTGGCGCTGATCGAGAGCCTCAAGCATCTCGGTCAGTGCCTTTCTTATGGTGCGGAGGCGCTGCACCACTTGATGCTTGCGGTCAAGGTCGCGGCGGTTACGGCGCAGATGCTCGCGGGCGCCTTCGATAGTGAGACCCTTGTCGCGGATGAGGAACTTGATGATATTGAGCTGCTCGATATCGCCGGGAGTGAAGTAGCGGGTGCCTCCGGCATTCCGCTTGGGGCGAAGCTCTGAGAATTCTTTCTCCCAGAAACGTATTGTCGACTGCGGCAGCCCGGTGATAAGAGCCACATCGCCTATGCGGTAAAATTTCTTTGTATATTCTTCCTTCATGGTCGCGTGCAGGTATCAGTCCATAACGTGGCCCGCATTCTCAGCCAGAGCTATTATCTGGTCGTATTCCTCGGGCGTAAGGTCGTAGAAGTAATAGTTTATAGGGTTCTGGGGCGCACCGCGGTAGCGCACTTCATAGTGAAGATGCGGGCCGGTCGACTTGCCCGTGTTTCCCACAAGGCCTATAAGGTCGCCGCGATGCACCGTCTGCCCCGGAGTTGCTATGAGCTTCGACAGATGTGCGTAGCGCGTCGTATAGTTGTAGCCGTGGTTGATTTCCACCAGATTTCCGTAGCCTGAGTGCCACTTCGAGTAAGTCACCACGCCGTCGGCTGTAGCATACACAGGTGTTCCGATGGGCGCTGAGAAATCCATGCCTTCGTGGAATTTCATGGTGCCGTACACTGGGTCGCGGCGGGCACCGTAGCCCGAAGCCATGGTGCGGAGATACTTCTCCGGCACGGGTTGGATAGCGGGAATATGGGTGGCGCGGTCTTTCTGCTCCGACGATTCCGAAGCCAGAAAGTCGAACGACTTGATCTGAGTGACGAGCATCTGGTCGAGCCGGTCGAGCTTAGAGGTCACGTTGAAGAGCAACTCATTGTCGGCCAGCGAGTCGAGACGGTCGAAGTTGCGCTGGCGCTCCAGGCCCGCATAGCGGCGCGCTGGCGACAGGGGCTCTGCCTGCATCATGGCACGGTAGAAGTTATTGTCGCGCTCGGCAATGTCTTCCATTACCTCGAGGGCCTCGTCGGCACGACGGTTGAGCAGCTCGAGTCGCTGCTGAAGTCGCTCGTTTGAGTGCCGCAGCATGCGTTCACGCGGTGTCTCCGTGGCATAGTACAGTGCCAGGGCTATTGCCGCAACGATAAGTACAGCCGTTACATAAGGGCGCACCGACGCCGCAATACGGCGCCTCCTGTCAGGATACACTCGCTCATATTGCTCGCTGGCTGCGTTGTAGCGGTAAAATACTTTCTGGCTCATCGGCCCCTGCGGTGGAAGTTAACGTAGTTAAATTTGCACAAGTGCGGAATTAAGAGTAATTTTGCACTTCGGATGCAAAGATAGCAATTTTGCACCGAATAAACTGCTAAAAAATTCAGAAAACTCATATAGAATGCTTACTGCAAAGGAAATACGCCAGTCTTTCAAAGACTTTTTTGAGTCGAAAAATCACCACATAGTGCCTTCCGCGCCAATGGTAATCAAGGATGACCCCACCCTTATGTTCACCAATGCCGGAATGAACCAGTTCAAGGATATTATTCTCGGCACAGCAGTGCCTAAATTCCGCCGCGTGGCCGACTCGCAGAAGTGCCTGCGTGTGAGCGGAAAGCACAACGACCTTGAGGAAGTTGGCCTCGACACCTACCACCACACAATGTTCGAAATGCTCGGCAACTGGTCGTTCGGCGACTATTTCAAGGCCGAGGCTATCGACATGGCTTGGGAATACCTCGTGGGAGTCCTCGGCCTCGATCCCTCGCGGCTATACGCAACAGTTTTCGAAGGAGCTCCCGACGAGAACCTCGAGCGCGACAACGAAGCCGCCGAAATCTGGAGCCGTCATCTCCCTACCGACCACATCCTCAACGGCAATAAGCACGACAACTTCTGGGAAATGGGAGATACAGGCCCCTGCGGTCCCTGCTCCGAAATACACATCGACCTCCGCTCCGACGAAGAGCGCGCCGCCGTGCCCGGTGCATCGCTGGTCAACCACGATCATCCTCAGGTAATCGAGATCTGGAATCTTGTCTTCATGCAGTACAACCGCAAGGCTGACGGTTCCCTCGAACCCCTCCCCGCAAAGGTCATCGACACCGGCATGGGTTTCGAGCGTCTCTGTATGGCTCTTCAGGGCAAGACTTCGAACTATGACACCGACGTATTCACTCCCCTGATCGCCAAGATATCTTCCCTCTCAGGCAAAGAATACGGCAAGGAAAAGAACATCGACGTGGCAATGCGCGTAATCGCCGACCACGTGCGCACAATCTCCTTCTCCATTGCCGACAACCAGCTGCCCTCCAACGCCAAGGCAGGCTACGTAATCCGCCGTATCCTCCGCCGCGCAGTGCGCTACGCCTACACATTCCTCGATCAGAAGCAGGCATTCATGTATCGCCTCGTCGACACTCTCATCGAGAACATGGGCGATGCATATCCCGAGCTCGCTGCCAACCGCGATCTTATAATGCGTGTGATAAAGGAAGAGG
>CAYYQS010000081.1:0-11101 GCA_964472555.1 uncultured Bacteroides sp. | reverse complement strand
GAAGGTCTGAAACGAGCTTTGCGGCGATAGATACGCGGGGCTTATCCTTACGGTCCTGGCGGGCCCACCCGAAGTAAGGTATCACGGCTATCACGCTCTTGGCCGATGCGCGCTTAGCGGCATCGATCATGAGCAGCAGCTCCATGAGGTTGTCGCAGTTAGGGAATGTGCTCTGCACCAGATAAACCTCGCAGCCGCGTATCGACTCCTCGAATGATACCTCGAATTCGCCGTCGGCGAAGCGTTCGATTTTCATTGAGCCGAGTTCGACTCCGAGTTCTTTGCAGATTTCCTCGGCCATGTAGGTCGACTTTGTGCCTGAGAAAATCTTAAAAGTTGGAAGCATTGAATCCATGGGATTTTTTGAATTGGTTTATTTGGAGGTTTTGTTCGTTTTCCTTGTTTTTCTTGCCGTAGGCTTTATAGGCCGGAGTGGCTCTATGCGCTTTGTAGATATCTTCCACACCACTGCCCCATGTGCCGGAACGGGAGTCTTGAAAGGCTCCGTCGAGCAGAAGACCTTCTGAGCCTTCGCACCTGTAAGCAGCTCTGTTGCCTGCGGATCAAGACCCTCGGGCAAGTCGAGGACATTGAAGGCATGGCGCGGTATATTTACGGCGATGTCCGATGCTTCGTCACCGAAATTCGCCACTATCACAAGAGTAGTATCGCCCTCATGCCGGAGGAAAGCATAGTGGCGGTGAGGATTCAGACCGGGGTTCTCGTAGTTGACATACATCAGATCGAAGAACGAGCCCTCTGAAATTGCCTTCTCCGCATTTGCCAGACGGAGAATCCTGCGGTAGATATCCCGCAGCTGTTTTTCGCTGTCGGTAAGCGGACCGTCGCAGTTACCGCGGTTGAGGAAACGCCGTACCGTAGGCACACTCCAGTAGTCGAATATGGTGGTGCGACCGTCGAAGCCGCTGTAGCCTTCGGCATCAGCTCCGGGTTCGCCGAGTTCCTGCCCGAAGTATATCATCATCGGACCGGTACTCATCATCGTGCTTACCACCAGAGAGGGTATCACACGCACTGCATCACCTGCATAGAATTGCGACGCAAAGCGTTGCTCATCATGATTCTCGAGGAAATTAAGCATATTTCCGCCTATTCCTTCTACTGTCTGCCAGCAGTTCGTGAGAGTCGCGGCCGAATGGTTGGAGGTCTCTATCGCCCGGAGGGTATCATAGAGATTAACTTTATCGTAAAGATAGTCGAAACCGCCATATTCGATAAAAGGCCGGTAAAGAGCCACATCGTAGATTTCGGCTATAAAAATGATATCAGGATAGTGCTCTTTTACCTGAGGGATTGCCCAGTGCCAGAATTCCAGAGGCACCATGTGCACCATGTCACATCGGAACCCGTCGACGCCGCGCGAAGCCCAGTAGCGCAGGATGTGAAGCATCTTGAACCACGTGTCGGGAATAGGGTCGAAGTGACGCGAACCGTCGCCGTAGTCTACACCGTAATTCAGTTTCACAGTATCATACCAGTCGTTCACGCCCGGGAAAGCCGTGAAGCAGTCATTTCCCGAAGCCTTGGCAGGAAATTCCACATATGCATCTTCGCCGCTACCCATATCTACCGAAGGCGCGAACTGCTGCCGGGTGAGATAGTAAAAATTATTGTGTGGGGCGAAGAACATGTCGTAATTGTCTCCGCTGCCAAAATCCTCAATTCCGGCAGGACGAGCATCAGAGTGATATTCACGTGCCACATGATTTGGCACGAAATCAATTATCACCTTCATTCCGGCGGAATGTGTACGCTTCACGAGAGCGTCGAATTCGTCAAGGCGCTTATCCACCTTTACGGCGAGATCGGGGTCGATATCGTAATAATCTGTTATCGCGTAAGGACTTCCGGCCTTACCCTTCACCACATGAGCGTTATTCCGGGCTATCCCGTAGCGGGTATAGTCGGCATCGTGCGAATGCTCTATCACACCCGTGTACCACACATGAGTCACGCCAAGGTCGCGGATGCTCTCGAGCACCTTACGGGTAATATCATTGAGTTTTCCCGAGCCATTGCGTTCGATTGTTCCACCGACAGCCGGAGCGTCGCAGTAATTTGTGAACAGGCGCGGCAGAAGCTGATAAATGATTGGCTTGGGAGTGGTCATATATTATTTTTTCTTATTTTGCGAATGATCGTCTTCCGGGGTCTTTTTCCACAGACCGGCTTCTATGAGCGCGTTGCGTGTCTGTATATAACCCGAAAGGAACACTTTCTTTATATTTTTAAGATCGAAGACTGCCACATCGGCAATTTCAGGAGTCTGTACCGAAATATCGCACAATCCCATATCCTGTGCCTGATTTGCCTTTGCCATAAGGTTGTATGTGCGCAAGGCAACATCGAATATCGACTTATAGCGGGGCTTGCTCTTGAGCGGACTTACATTCACTCCAATGAGCATATCGCACTTGTCGCGGAGAATCCAGGCAGGATGATTGCGCAGCACACCGCCGTCGACATACTTCACGCCGTCGATCTCCACCGGCTTGAATACTATAGGAATGGAGCACGACGCTATCATGCGAGGTCCTATCTCTCCCTTGGAGAACGCCACGGGTACGCCATTGTCGAAATCGGTAACGCCTAAATACGTAGGTACCGGAAGATCCTCAAGATTCTTATAGGGACTCAGTGCGCGGAGAATGAACTCCTTGAATTTATCGATGCGGAACATGCCTCCGTCGCCGAACGACAGCTCGGCGAAATCACGGAAACCCATACTTGCAAACAGCTCGGCCATACGCAGGGGATGCACACCGGCGGCATAAAGTACTGCTATGACCGATCCGGCACTTACACCGGCTATCACATCAGGCTTCAACCCGGCTTCCTCAATAGCCATAATAGCACCCGCATGAGCAAAGCCGCGGGCACCTCCGCCACTGAGGGCGAGTCCGAGTCGGTAGGGCTTCCCGCCTTCCGGCTTCGAAGCCTGATTCTTCAGTGAGGAATTATCCTTATTTTTTATTGAGTGCATAATTCTTGTGCAAAATTAGTCAGAAAAAATATATTGTTCAATTTTTTGGCATAGGAATTTTTCATTTTATGAACGCTTAACCCCGAAAGAATGTTGTAACTTTGTGGACGAAATATTTTTTACTGCCCGTCCCGAAGATACCAAGCTATGGAAAATTCATCACAGACACCCGAAAAAGATTCTGTATTCCAGCGACTTTCGTCGAAGGCGACATCTGCGTGGAACTATTTCAATACCGGCGTATGGAGCGATCCGCGCCGGAAATGGTGGATCAACGTGCTCCGCACCGTCAATCTCTCCATGAATTCCTTTCTCAACCGCGACATCCAGACGCAAGCCTGCGCCATGACCTACCGCACTATGCTCGCAGTAGTGCCTGCTCTGGCACTGTTTATCGCCATAGGCCGGGGGTTCGGCATCCAGCAGATACTTCAGGATGAGCTCTACAGCGCATTCCCGGCTCAGAAAGTGGCTATTTCCTACGCCATGAACTTTGTCGACTCCTATCTGCAGCAGGCAAGCGAAGGAATAATCGTAGGAGTAGGACTCATATTCCTCCTCTACACCCTGATATCTCTTATCAGCAACGTCGAAGATACCTTCAACTTCATCTGGGGCCAGAAGGCTGGACGCTCCGTGTGGCGCAAGATCAGCGACTACACCACAACGTTAATCCTCCTGCCGCTTCTCATGCTCTGCGCAAGCGGCATCTCCCTCCTGATGAGCTCTACACTCGACAAGATCTTCCATTTCAGCTTCATGACGCCACTGATCACGGCAATACTCGAAGGCGCGAAAATACTCATGACCTTCCTCTTCTTCGCCGCGGTCTACATGCTCATTCCCAATGCAAAGGTGAAGTTCTACAATGCCTTCATCTCCGGCGTTCTCGCAGGCACCGGCTTCCTTCTCCTTCAGTGGGCATTCGTGTCGGGAACACTTTATGTGGCCAAATACAATGCTATCTACGGATCTTTCGCATTCCTGCCCCTAATGCTCCTCTGGATGCAGCTGGCGTGGGTGATATGCCTCGCCGGAGCCGTAATCTGCTACTCATCGCAGAACGTTTTCGCATTCAGCCTTGAGAATGAAGTGGCAAACATCTCCAAGCGGTACAACGACATGGTCACACTCGCTATCGCTTCGGTCCTCGCTCACCGCTTCGTAGAGCAGAAACCTGCCGCCACGGCTCGCGACATCATGGACATCTACGGAATTCCTGCACGGCTCGTCACCGGAATCACCGACCGCCTCTGTGCCGTCGGCATAGTCAACCGTGTACTCCTTCCCGACGAAAAAGACACCTATGGTTTCCAACTCGCTGTAGAGCCTTCGACTCTCACCATAGCATCTTTGACGAGCACCCTCTATAACTACGGCTCGAAAAATTTCATCCCGGATTTTAGCAAGAATTTCCCGGGCATCGAAGAAATCTACAATAATATAACCACCCATTTCAGCACCCTCACCGGCGATACCCCCCTCTCCGACATACCGCTTATATCCCATAACGATACCAACCCTAAAAACACCATACAACAATGAAAAAAGTAATTGCTACCACAGCTGCTCCCGGAGCTATCGGCCCCTACTCGCAGGCTATCGACACCGGCTCATTCGTCTACGCTTCCGGCCAGATTCCCCTTGATCCCGCCACAGGTACGATTCCCGAAGGCATCACAGCCCAGACCAAACAGTCGCTGGCCAACGTATGCGCAATCCTCGATGCTGCTGGCCTCTCAGTCGACAACGTAGTGAAAACTACCGTTTTCCTCGCCGACATGGCCGATTTCGGCGCAATGAACGAAGTTTACGGTAAAGTATTCACCGAACCCTACCCTGCCCGTTCTGCTGTAGCAGTTCGCGAGCTTCCCAAAGGCGTTCTCGTTGAAATCGAAGTAATTGCACTCCGCTAAACGCTCGCTCAAGCAAAAAATAAAAGTCGGACTTTCCACTCCCGGAAGGCCCGACTTTCTTTTACTCCCGCTGCCTACAGAATCAGACAGACAACTACAAGGAGTATCGATATTATCAATTTAACTATATCCATATCTCAACGTCCTCCCGCCGTCGACTGGTCAGCATCACCACCGACATTTATCATCTTGTTGGCCTTACGTTTCTGTCGGCCCCATTGTAGATTATAATTGATTCCTATGTAGGGTAACCTGAAATCGGTGCGTATATGCCGTTCGCTCGTATTCCACTTGCTCAGGTTCTTCGACCCCTGGTCGTAGCGTCCGAAAGGCATGAGACAGCCTATCGAGAATCCCCACTGCTTCCAGTTATAATTCAGGTCTATCAGATTCATATCCTCACCCCACGAAATATTCTCGCCCCAGAGGTTGCGTTGCGCACGCATATATTGAGCCGTCAGCGTAAATCCCCAGTGACGCACCTGCATCGTCGCGTAGCCATACCAGTCGCTGTTCGTCAGAGAGTATCCCTTGCCGCGCATCCTCTCGGTGCGCCAGTCGATATAGCCGCTAAGCATCACCCAGTTCGGTACGACCTCGATCTGCGGTGCGATAAAGAACGACAGATTCTTCAGTCCACGGCTGTTTTCATACGTATTCACCAGCATCCCGTCCTGCCAGTCCAAAAGGGGAGTGATAGCGTCCGGCGACGTGAAAGCACGCACACCAAACTGACCGTAAACCCTCGGAATCTGGAAGTTATACCTCAATGTGAGCATATAGCTGCTCGCCGTCTTGAGATTAGGATTACCTATACGCCACTGGAATCCGTCGATCTGCTGTGGTGTAGGATTCGTCTGAGCCAGTGAGGGAGTCGATTGCCACGATTCGAAGTTCAACCGCAATCCGTGCTTCTGATTTATGCTGTATGTTACCGATGCCTGTGGCCTCACGTTCCACGAGTGACTGCCAAGATTTGTCTCACGGAAAAGGAAATCTGTGTATTGAGCCCCAAGCCCTGCCGTCACCGTAAATTTATTCAGGCGCTGGAAATACTCGGCGAAGAAATACACCTTATCCTGACGCTGGTGAAAGATCGCGCCTCCGAGATTTTCGTAGGTCGAACGGTTGCGGTTGGCCGTATACGATGCTCCTGAAGTGAGCCTCGACTTGCCCCAGTTCTTTACATAGTGCGCCTCAAGGGCATAGAGCTGATTGCGGTCCTTGATGTTGGTATGGATGTCGGTCAGATAATCTTGCGAATTCTCATGCTGCTCAACATAGTCCGAAAAAGTACGGCCCATATAGTACTGCGTCTTGAAATCCACCACCAGAGTCTGACGTCCTGCAAAATGTTGCTCCAGGTAAGCCGAGAGCGACGGACGCGAACCCGAGTTTCCGTTAGCATCGGTAAGAAGCACATCGCCCGTCGCAGCGCTCGTTGTCATCAGACCACGGTACTCATGCTTATTTGTAGGTGTGAAGAAACCGCGGGCCTCAACTACAAACACAGTCGTATCCGGCTTTACGTAACTGTACGACGCCCACGCATTTCCTATCGAATTATCAATGCGGCCTCCGCGCGAAATCTCTTTACGCGTGAGAGTGGCTCCGTCAGGATATGTGAAGGTCTCGGTATAGTCGCGGTGCATCTTAAGATTCTGAGTAAGCTTATACCCGCCTCCGATTTCAAGCTGCGAATGCCCGAAGTTGAACTTCGCACTCGGGTTATACTGTCCCCAGGCCTGATTCACAGCCTGCGTGGCATAGAGCATCAGCGACCCGCCGAGCTCTGGATTTGCCACTATGAAATTCAGCACCGTGCTCGCGCCGTTGTACCTCAGCCCCGGATTCTCTATCCACTCCACTCGCTTGATAGTCGACGGGAGAAGATTCCTCACCTCGTCTACCGACGCTTCACGACCGTTGATGCGCACCTGCACGGCTTGCCCCGACGATGTGATACTGCCTAAAGCATCATTCACTGCCAGCGAAGGTATCATCAGATTTCCGAGAAGCTGCACGCCGTTTTTCGAATTCTCCACCGCGCTCTGCGATGGATGATACACATCCATATCGGCCCGATGAATTACCTTCGGGGCCTTTACTACTATCTCTTGAAGATGCTGGGTGTCGAGAGTATCGGCTTCCTCGGCATTTATCGCGACATTCCCTGCCAGCAAGCACAGCAACAGTAATGTAAGTCGGTCTGTCATATTGTCTAATTTTTTCGATTGCAAAATTACATAGCCTATTCAGCCCCTGCCATACCCAAATGGGTACATTTGCAACCTTAAGACAACCGACCGTGCCCGAACGTTACATTTCCTACAATAATTTATTATTGGTAGCTGCCACTATTGCCTCCGAAATATTCCTCACCCCAAGTTTTTCAAATATCTGCTTGCGGTATTTCTTTATTGTATCGTGCGACAGACACATCTTGTCGGCGATCTCACTCATCGTAAAACCCTGGAGCGACAGTGTTATCACCAACCGTTCTCCTTCGGTAAGCGAAGGTATCGTGCGCTTGTCCCACCGCCGCGTCACCATATTGTACTCAAAGAAATCAGGCGAGTCGGCACGGTGCATCTCGATATGACCGGGGGTAGTATGATTCGATACCGACACCACACACAGAGCAAGCCACACCCTGCCGTCCGATGTCAATGCAAGCGGGGTCAGCTTATGGTGCACCAGAATGGGGCGCCCCTCATTGACTATATGAAAATCGTACTGTATGTACCACTCCCGCCGCTCATCCTCCGGCAGATCATTATAGAATGCGAAACCGGCTCGGTTAAATTCAAGAAGCAGTTTCTGCTCTTCTTCAGGAACATACTCCAGATAAAACCCATACCCTAATTCAAGAACCGATTCCGGAGTCATCCCGCACAGAAACAATGAATTGGGCGATACATAAAGAAACTTCTTCCTGAAGTAATCGATGATATAAACACTCTGATACGTCGACCGTGAAAAAGCCTCTGCCGATTGGATATACTCCTCGACTCTTTCATAGTCAAGCTCCTCAGGGTGCTTCACTTCATTGTCCGGTATGAAGAATTCTTTCAGTCTGTTGGTGTCCATCATTTGCTGTAAAAAAACGTGAGCCAACTATGCTACTTCTTAAGTGAAGGCCCTGAGAAAGCCCGTGTGCAGATGTAACGATAGCAGCCCACGCTTATGCGTGAGATCCACTATGCCTTCCTTGCACACTTGAAAATTTCTCAGGTTTTCACTTACAAGATAAGCATAACGCCTCTTTTTTTTGCCGAAGCATTTCGGATTACAAAGTTAAAGATTTTTTCCGTATCTTTGCAAGTTACAAAGACGATTATATGGAATTCAAGCTACACTCCGCATATCAGCCCACTGGCGACCAGCCTCAGGCAATCGCACAGATTGCCGAAGGCATCCGCGAAGGCCGTGACGCCCAGACCCTTCTTGGCGTAACGGGATCGGGTAAGACTTTCACCATGGCTAACGTCATTCAGGAAGTTCAGCGTCCCACTCTAATCCTCAGCCACAACAAGACTCTTGCGGCGCAGCTCTACAGCGAGTTCAAGCAGTTCTTCCCGGAGAATGCCGTCCAGTATTTCGTGTCATACTACGACTACTATCAGCCCGAGGCCTACATTCCCTCCGTCGACAAATATATCGAGAAAGACCTCATGGTCAACGACGAGATCGAGCGCCTCCGTCTGGCCACAGTATCCGCACTTCTCTCAGGCAGGCGAGATGTAGTGGTTGTCTCTTCGGTCTCATGCCTCTACGGCATGGGCAACCCCAACGACTTCAACGAAACTGTCATCACCGTCCGCAAAGGCCAGAAAATTAGCCGCAATAATTTCCTACGCAAACTCGTCACTGCTCTCTACTGCCGCAACGAAGTCGATTTCCGCCAAGGCACATTCCGCGTAAAAGGCGATACGGTCGACATCCGCCTCGCCTACGAAGACATAATCGTCAGAGTCGTATTCTGGGGCGACGAAATTGAGCAGATCATCACCGTTCACCCCGACGACAACGCCCACCTCGGCACTCACGACAGTTTCAACATCTACCCGGCCAACCTCTTCGTCACCTCTCCGGCACGACAGGCTGCCGCAATCGCCCAGATTCAGTTAGATCTCGGCAAGCAGATCGATTTCTTCAAAGATGAAGCACGATTTCTCGAAGCCCAGCGCATCGAAGAACGCGTCACCTACGACGTCGAGATGATCAAGGAACTCGGATATTGCACCGGTATAGAAAACTACTCACGCTATTTCGACGGCCGTCGCGAAGGAGAGCGCCCATTCTGCCTCCTCGACTATTTCCCGAAGGACTTCCTCACGATCATCGACGAAAGCCACGTCACCGTACCACAGATACGCGCCATGTATGGGGGCGACCGCTCACGAAAAGAGAATCTCGTGGAATATGGTTTCCGCCTCCCCGCTGCACTCGACAATCGTCCCCTTAAGTTCGAGGAATTCGAAAGCATGACCAATCAGACGCTCTATGTCAGCGCTACACCTGCCGACTACGAGCTCGAAAAATGCGAGGGTGTGATCGTTGAGCAGGTCATCCGCCCCACAGGTCTTCTCGACCCCCTGATCAAAGTCAAGCCTTCCCTCAATCAGATCGACGACCTCCTCGAAGAGATCCAGCTTCGCATCGAGCGCAACGAGCGTACGCTCGTCACCACGCTCACCAAGCGCATGGCCGAAGAACTCAACGACTACTTCCTCAAACTCAAGATAAAAGCCGCTTACATCCACAGCGACGTCGACACCCTCGACCGCATCAAGATTCTCGATGGCCTGCGTGCCGGTGAGTTCGACGTGCTTATAGGCGTAAACCTTCTCCGCGAAGGCCTCGACCTCCCGGAGGTATCTCTCGTCGCAATTCTCGACGCCGACAAGGAGGGCTTCCTCCGTAGCCACAGGTCTCTGACACAGACTGTGGGCCGCGCAGCTCGTAACCTCAACGGCGAAGTGATTATGTATGCCGACAAGATCACCGACTCCATGCGCCTCACTATCGACGAGACCGAACGCCGCCGTGCCATTCAGCTCGAATACAATCAGGCTCACGGTATCACCCCGAAGGCGATCGTCAAGGCCCGCAACACTATCGTCGGTCTCGACCGTGAGGAAGTCGACATGGACGCAACCTCGCACAGCTCGCGCCGCTCGGAAAAGCAGCTCAACGTGCGCGACAAGCGCGACAAAGCAAGAGGAAAAGTCGCTATACCTTATGCAGAAGAGTTCAGCACTTCGGTCGATATCGCAGCCGACCCTGTGTACGCATATATGAACGCCGACGAGCTGCAGCGTAGCATCAACCGGCTGAGGTCGGAAATGCTCAAGGCGGCAAAAGACATGGAATTCATTACCGCTGCCAAGCTCCGCGACGAAATCATCAAGCTCGAACTCAAACTCGAAGCAATGAACAAGGCATGACACCACCCGTTCCCAAAGAAATAGACTACTCCGCTCTTAGACCCACCGACTGGCTCCCTACGTCGGTAAAAGAAATGAAAGCTCTCGGCTGGGACTACGTCGATGTCGTGCTGTTTTCTGGCGACGCCTACGTAGATCATCCCGCATTCGGAGCTGCTGTCATCGGCCGCACTCTTCAGGCTGCCGGTTATCGCGTGGCAATCGTACCCCAGCCAAACTGGCAGGACGATCTTCGCGATTTCCGTAAATTCGGAGCTCCTCGGCTTTTCTTCGGCATAAGCCCCGGAGCCATGGACTCAATGGTAAACCACTACACGGCCAACCGCCGTCGGCGCTCCGACGACGCCTACACTCCCGGCGGACGCCACGGAGCCAGGCCCGACTACCCCACTATCGTCTACTCAAAAATCCTTCGTGAGCTCTTCCCCGATACTCCTATTGTGTGTGGGGGCATCGAAGCATCTCTCCGCCGCCTATCCCACTACGACTATTGGGAAGACCGGCTCCGCCCTTCCATTCTCGCCGATTCCGCCCTCGATCTCATTATCTACGGCATGGGCGAAAAACCGATTGTCGAACTCGCCAGACGACTCGAAGCCGGGGAGAAAATCTCTCAGATCACCGACCTCCCTCAGAGTGTCGTTGGGCGCCCCCTCTCGGAAATTCCTCAGCCCGCCGAAGCCAACATCGTGCTCGCTCCCTTCGAAGAATGTCTCCGCAGCAAAGCCTCT
>CAYYQS010000080.1:0-11202 GCA_964472555.1 uncultured Bacteroides sp. | reverse complement strand
CCCCGAATTTCCGCCAAAGTGGGAACGCGAGATATCAATCAGCGGCTACCGCGCATTATATAAACAGAAAAAAGAAGATACCGAAGAGCAACCTGTGAAGGAAGCTCCCCGGCATCGGGTCATATACTTATTCCCAGTCTCTTCACCGCCGCAGAAAGAGAAGAAGTCACCTCCCGGGAGGGAGCAACTCATCTTCTACAGTTTCGCGGCAGCTGCCCCGCATTCGATAGGATTCAGTGCATAGTACTTCACAACTTCATAGCTTCATAACTAATAACTCGTACTTACCACTTAACTCCTACGCCCCGCAGCGAAGAGTACATTGACATGTTGATTTATCTTATCACCACAGTGCGTGAGAAGTCGCCTATGTGGACTATGCACACTGCTCCCGCTTCGAAACAATCGAAAGTGTTGGAGCCTTCGTGGAAGCGGCCTGCGAAGAGTGTGCGTCCGTCGATGCAGTACACTGCTCCCTCGAGTCCTTCAGTGGCACGCACCTCGATAGTGAGCACTCCGCCGCGGCAGTACGCTGACCACTGGTGACGTTCTGCTGTAGGATCGCTTAGACCCGTAGTAGGATCGGTGATCGCAAGATCATCGATCATCACGCGTTTACCCGACTTCTGGGTGAGGCGAAGGCGGGCAGGACTTGTACAACCTACATACACAGAGTATTGAGCGAAGTCGCCCTTCTCTATCGTCACCTTCCCGGCTGAACGGTAGTTCGAGCCTCCGTCTGTCGAATATTCCACCTCGAACTCTGCGGCATCATCATTATTGAATGGTTGAGCCCAGAACGATACCGTTCCGATACCTTTGTCTCGGTTTTCAGCCATTTCAATCTCTGCGCGTCCGCTCTTGCCTGCGCGCAGGGCCTGCGAGCCGCCGTGAGTCTTGTCTCCGGGCCATATTCCCGCATCATTCAGGTTCCACGTTGCTGCGGTGCCGGTGTAGGAGTGAGCCGCATACGAGCCGGTTCCGGGTGCTTCGAAGTCCTCAAGGAAAGCTATCGACGACACTGCTGTACCCATAGCTGCGGCATCATCGCTTATGAAATTGCCCCACTTGGCAGTCACGGAAGTATAGTAAGTTCCTTCCTTCGCGCTGTTGAAGCGTATGTAAATTCTGCTGTCATCAGGCGTAAGCGTCAGAGTTGTGCGCCAGTCCGAGAGGTCAAGTGAAATCTCGAAAGGTTCCGACACACTCACCGTGAAGTCGCTCTCGATATTTTCAGTAGCTATTATCAGCTCGACTGCATCCGACGGCTCGCCGGGACTCGTGTGGAACGCAAGTTCGCCGTCAAAGAAGAAATCTATCGACGGTAGTGCTTCCGCTGTGCGTACATAGCGGTATTCGCTCGTAAAGGACTGAGATTTCAGCACAAATGTATAGTCCGTATCAGGTGCAAGACCCGTCACAGTGTACGAGCCTGTCGAAGCCTTCACTGCCTTCGGATACCCGGGAAGAACACCCGCGTCATCACTTACTGTCAGAGTGTAATTCCCCGAAGCATCAGCATCGCCTATGTAAGTCCACGAAGCCGTAAACGATTCGTCAGTTATATCAGAAGCCTCATTCAGAGGTAGACCGTCCACTATCGTTCCCTTGAGTGTCACCGTGCTCTGAGTGTCTCCGCACTTCACATAAAGTGTTGTGCTCGAGGCGCCTTTCATTCCGCTTGTGGGAGTGAAAGAGAGAGTCACATTAGTTCCTGCATTAGCTGTGGATGCACTGATTGTTGAAGGTGTTACCTTGAACGCGGTATTGCCGGTGCTCAGTTTCACCTCCTCTTTGGCATTGGTAGTGAGCACCCGCATTGTTTTCGATGTCGTTACTCCGGTTGCTGTAAGGCCCAGATCGATCGTACTGCCGCTCACCGGCTGATTGATAGTGACTTTTACAGCGCCGGTACTCGTCCATGTGTCGTTTTTGTGTGTGCCCCAGATGTACTCGGCAAGTTCAGGATAGTCGATGAATGGATTGCGGTTACGCTGTTCTCCGTACACCACCTCCTGACGGTCGAGCTCCTTCTGGCTCACCGGGTCCATTTCGTTCCACTTCAGAAGCAGCGCGATGGCCCACGACGAAAATGCCGGGTAGCTGTTACCCGCCAGCATATCGCTCTTCCAGCTACTGATGCGGTCATTATAGCACGCTGCCATGTAGAAATACGACCGCGCGAAATCTCCCTTATATTCATCATCCGGCTCAAAGACAGTGCCCGAGTACCCGGGGAAAGTACATTTCCCGAGGCGTCCGAGGGCCTTCACAGAACCGTTGGAGGCGAGTGTCGTTCCTCCCGAGCATTCTCCGTACGGGTAGTTGCTGCGCTGGCCGTTCACCTTTCCGTCGGTAGGATAGAGGTGGAAAGCATCGCTGTACATCGGCGATGCATCGTTGAACCAGCTCTTCGGGAACGAATGTTCGCGGTTGTAGCAGTCGCCTACTTTTGAGTAGTTTCCACAGGTGTTGCCGGGAGTCCAGTGCTTTGTCGAGTACATGTCCCAGATAGTTCCGTCAGGATACACATCCGACTTCTTGTACAGATCGAGCAGTCCCTTGTAGCTGACTGTCGTGTGGGCATTGATTTTAGTGTGAAGAGCCGTAAGAAGGGCCGCGCCCCCTTTGTTCTCGCAGCTCGAATAATATCCGGCGGGCGGAGCAGCCGTCACGCTCGGTGAGAGAAGGGCCCCGGGAAGGGCAAGCATGAGCAGTAATTTCTTTAAAGATATCATTTCCGATTCCTTTATGCTGTGTAATAATTGATTGGTGCAGACTGATTATTGGCGCGTCTGCCCCGCACCTGTTATGAGATATTTATATGTTGTTATTTCTCTGAGTGCCATAGGTCCGCGGGCATGAAGTTTCTGAGTCGAGATTCCTATTTCGGCTCCAAGACCGAATTGTCCGCCGTCGGTAAAAGCTGTCGACACATTCGCATACACGCACGCTGCATCTACTTCCCGCAGAAATGTCTCTGTTGCCTCTCGGTTCTCGGCTATGATACATTCCGAGTGCTTCGAGCCGTAGCGTGCTATATGCTCGAGGGCATCATCGAGGCCGTCCACAGTCCGTATCGATAGCTTATAGTCAAGCCATTCGCGCCCGAAGTCTTCATCGCTCGCATGCTCGAGATTTGGATACGCGCCCTCAAGAGCCGTGTAAGATTCTTCGTCGGCATATATCACCACTCCCTTTTCTGCCAGTCTGTAGCATAGTGCAGGTAGCGATTCAAGTCGGCTCCGGTCCACCAGTAGACAGTCCAGTGCGTTGCATACACTCACTCGCCGAGTCTTCGCATTGAAGATTATGTCGCTCCCCGTAGCCGTATCGCCCGACGTATGGAAATACGTATGGCACACCCCGGCGCCGGTCTCGATTACAGGTACAAGCGAGTTATCCCGTACAAAGTCAATAAGTTTTCGGCTTCCGCGAGGTATTATCAGATCTACAGCATCTCGTGCCCGCAGAAGTTCCGATGCTGCCTCATGAGTAGGTGGCAGAAGCACTGCTGCATCTGGTGTGATGCCCGAAGACGTCAGACTTTCGTGGATTATCTCTATCGACTTCGCATCGCTCCGGGCAGCCTCATGGCCACCCTTGAGCACACACGCACTTCCGGCCTTGAAGCACAGTGCGAAAATGTCGAATATCACATTCGGCCGTGCCTCGAAAATTGCACCGATCACACCGAAAGGTACACTCACGCGCCTTATCAGCATCCCGTTCGGACGCTTGGTGGAGCTCAGCTCAATCCCGAGAGGAGAGGGTAGAGTGGCAACCTCTCGTAGTCCCGACGCTATATCAGCTATTCGTCCTTCGCTCAGGCGAAGACGGTCATACCGGGGATCCTCAGCATTCATTTCTGCCAGGTCGAGGGCATTCGCCTCAAGAAGCTCCCAGCCTCGGCGCTCAAGATCATCGGCAAGTCTTTCGATTGCCTCGTCTATGCGTTCGGGGGTGAGCCGCTGAATTTCCTTGGCGGCTGTTTTGCTATCAGTAAAATTCATTTATTTTTCGTTATTGATATTTGAGAAGAAAGGTGATTCACTATCTACGTAGATATAGTCCGCATGGATAAGAGGTCTCTCACCCGAGTTCCCAAGAATTTCCTTGGCGCCCTCGGCTGAAACTCCCACTCGTCCCCAAGCTATTATCGAACCGTCAGGAGCAGCCACCGTCACGATATCGTCAGGATCGAAATCTCCTTCCACCGACGTTACTCCCACCGGAAGAAGGCTCGCACCTTTCAGAAGAGCTTCCGCAGCTCCGCTGTTCACGCTGAGATTGCCCTTGGCGAAAGCATCGCTGTGAGCTATCCATTTCTTAAGGCCCGACACTGCATCCTCCGAAGCGACGAATACTGTATGGGGTGCGTTTCCACTGCCGATGCCTGCGAGCTGAGGAATGATTCCCTCGCGTTTTCCGTTGGCTATCTTCACCTCGATGCCTTCCGACGCAACCCTGCGGGCTGTCCGGCATTTCGATGCCATGCCTCCGCGGCCGAGCGAAGAATGTGCCGAACTGATATAGTCCGACGGATCTTCTCTGGGCTCAAGACGCTCTATGAGAACCGACGCCGGATCCTTTGGATCGCCGGTGTAAAGTCCGTCGATATTGCTCAGAATAATGAGCATATCGGCATTCATCATCGATGCTATAAGACCCGAAAGCTCGTCATTGTCGGTAAACATCAGCTCCGTCACCGACACCGTATCGTTCTCGTTGACAATAGGGATCACCCCATTGTCAAGCATCGCCGTCATGCAATGCTTCTGATTCAGATAGTGGCCGCGCCGGGCAAAGTTTTCCTTCGTCGCAAGCACCTGTCCGCAGTGATAGCCGTGCTCCTTGAAGAAATCGTAGTAATGATTGATGAGTTTCGCCTGACCAACGGCACTGTAGAGCTGACGTGCTGAAAGAGCGTCAAGCTTTCCGGTGACGGTATCGCGCAACTCGCTTCTACCCGAAGCTACGGCGCCGGAGGATACAAGTATCACTTCGATTCCCTGCTCGCGTAGCTCGCTTATCTGATCGACGATAGAACTCATCCTGGTGATATCGAGCATACCGTCTGCGCGGCTTAGCACATTGCTGCCTACTTTTATTACTATTCGTGAAGCCTTCATACCATTAGTTAAGCCTCATCTTGTATTTGCTTATCATTGTCCCGACGGCCGGATGCGCTGCAACTATATGCTCAAGCACGCGGCTTTCTGTCCAGAACGCAGGGGGAATCTCTCCTTCGCAGACCGAAACCGTCAGCTCGATCTCATCATTGGAGAGCTTGTCCCTGAGCATCCTGTTAAGATCCTGGATATGCTTCCCAACAATGTCTGCCTGCATTTCAGTTCCCACAGAGAGCAAGTATTTTCCATTTCCTGATCCGACCGGCGTAGTCGCCTCGATAATGCCCGTAAGCATTGGCTCGGTTGGAAACGATGTCCTCACAGTACGCCAGGCATTCTCCATATCCGCGTCTGAAAAAGCTTTGCTGCGCTTCTCCGCTGGAGCGGGAATATCCTTATCGTTAGCTGCAACATCCGCCTTGGGCGATGCGCCTCGTTTACTTAAGGAAAGCCCTCCTAAAGAGTATGCCGCAGCCTGAGCTGCTTGAACTTGTGGAGATACTGTCGCTGCGATTTTCGCCGCTGTTGCGGCAGAAGCTTTCGGCGCTGATTCTGTAGGCTCGGGAGTCGTTGTGGGTGCTACTATCGGGTGCGGGGCCGCTGAAGAGATTATAAAACTCTCCAGCGGTCTCATTTGCCCCTCGTCACTTCCGCTTTCATCGGGCGAGGGGCTGAGTAGTTGGCACAGTCTGATGAGCGTCAACTCGATTAAGAATTGTTTATTGCTTGCCTGTCGGAAATTAAAGTCGGCGTCATTGCAGAGCCCCATGGCCTTGTAGAGGAACGTTGGGTGGAGTTTCGCTGCTCGGCTTGCCATTTCATTCCGCACTTCATCTGTCGCTTCAAGAAGACACAGTGTCGCTGGATTCGCTGCCACCATAAGATCACGGAGATACTGCCCGAGACCATTGATGAAAAACTGAGAGTCAAAGCCTTTTTCACGTATCTCTTTGTAGATGAGAAGAGCCGACGCCACATCCTGCGCCACAAACGCATCCACAAGCCGGTTGTAGTAGCTCTCGTCGAGAATGTTGAGATTCTCTATCGTGGCATCGTAGGTGATGTTACCACGGGTGCTCGCGGCAACCTGATCGAAAATCGACAGAGCGTCGCGCATCGCACCGTCTGCCTTGCGGGCGATTACGTTTAGGGCCGCAGGGTCGGCTGTCATGCCCTCGTTTGCTGCCACTGCGCTCAGATGATTTACCATATCTCCTATCGAAATACGGTTGAAATCGTATATCTGGCAGCGCGACAGAATTGTAGGTATAATCTTGTGCTTCTCCGTCGTAGCAAGAATGAAAACTACGTACGATGGTGGCTCTTCAAGCGTCTTCAGAAAAGCATTGAATGCTTGCGACGACAGCATGTGAACCTCATCGATGATGAACACTCGGTAGCGCCCCGTTGCCGGTGGAACCATTACCTGCTCAACGAGCTGGCGGATATCGTCCACACCGTTGTTCGACGCCGCATCAAGCTCGATGATGTTCATCGACCTGTTTTCATTGAATTGTCGGCAGGAGTCGCATCGGTTGCATGCCTCTCCCTCGGGAGTACGGTCCGTGCAGTTGATTGTTTTGGCGAAAATACGAGCGCACGACGTCTTGCCAACTCCGCGGGATCCGCAGAACAGGTAAGCATGAGCGAGCCGGTCCGTGGCTATGGCATTCTTTAAGGTGGCCGTAAGTGCCTGTTGTCCGACTACACTCGCAAAGGTCGCTGGACGGTATTTCCGGGCCGATACGATGTACTGTTCCATTTAAGTATTATTGGATTGTCTCCATTGAAGTGCAAATATAAGCATTTTTTTTGGTCGAAGACCCCTTTGGAACGAATATTAAAATTGACACACCCCTGTTAACATTATTTCACATAACCCCAAAATGTGCCCTAAGAGCACCTCCAACAACGGTTTAATGCAATTTTATCATATGGCAGTGTGTTGACGAGTGAAGAAAAATTTCTGTAATTGGAGAATTTTCATTTACTTTGCACCGCAAAAATGCGAATTATTATTAATCAAAAATACACACATCATGTCAGAAATTGCAGATCGCGTGAAAAACATCGTTGTTGACAAACTCGGTGTTGAGCCCGAAAAAGTAACTGAAGAAGCAGCATTCATCACCGACCTCGGTGCAGACTCTCTCGACACTGTTGAGCTTATCATGGACTTCGAAAAGGAATTCGGTATCACAATTCCCGACGAAGAAGCTGAGAAGATCAAGACTGTTGGCGACGCTGTAGCTTTCGTTGAGGCTAACGCGTAAGCAGATAAAATTCTGCAACAACCGTAAAGGCCGCCGTGGCGTTTCGCTCTGAAATAGTACGGCGGTTATCTTTATTTGCGCGTACGCGCGCCTACGTGTGTACGCACATAACCAACTCTCCCGGAAGGGTAAATCGATTTGTGTACTTTTCCCAAAAATTCTGATTTTACTAAATGGAACTTAAAAGAGTAGTTGTCACTGGTATGGGGGCCATTACACCCCTCGGAAATGACGTCCCCTCAACTTGGGAGAACGCCAAGGCCGGAGTCAGCGGTGCTGGACCTATCACTCACTTTGACGCCAGTCTTTTCAAGACTCAGTTCGCTTGCGAGGTTAAGGACTTCAAGCCTGAAGATCACTTCGACCGTCGTAAAGCTCGCCAGCTCGACCTTTATGCTCAGTATGCGCTCGTGGCTGCTCGCCAGGCTGTCGCTGATGCTAAACTTGAGGAGGAGCCCGAAGACAAACTGAATAAAAACCGTGTTGGTGTGATTGTTGCGGCCGGTATCGGTGGCCTTCACACTTTCGAGGAAGAGGCCGGATACTATGCTATGAATGCCGACAAAGGCCCGAAATACAATCCTTTCTTTATTCCCAAGATGATTGCCGACATTGCTTCGGGACACATCTCTATGGAATTCGGCTATCACGGTCCTAACTACGGTGTCGTTTCCGCTTGTGCTTCATCAAACAATGCTATAATCGACGCTTTCAACCTCATCCGTCTCGGTAAGGCCGACGTTATGCTTACTGGTGGAGCCGAAGCTGCGATTTTCCCTGCAGGTGTGGGTGGTTTCAACTCGATGCATGCTCTCTCTACCCGAAACGACGATCCCAAACGTGCTTCTCGTCCTTTCAGCAAGAGCCGCGACGGATTCGTTATCGGAGAAGGTTCTGCAGTCCTCGTACTTGAAGAACTTGAGCACGCTCTCGCTCGTGGTGCAAAAATCTACTGCGAAGTTGCTGGCGGTGGCCTATCTGCCGATGCTTACCATATCACAGCCACTCACCCCGAAGGTCTCGGTGCAAAACTTGCTATGGAGAACGCTCTCGAGGACGCAGGTATGAAACCGGAGGATATCGACTACATCAATGTTCACGGTACATCAACTCCCGTTGGCGACATATCTGAGGTTAAGGCTATCGTTGATGTATTCGGCGACGCAGCTCACAAGCTCAACATTTCTTCGACCAAGTCTATGACCGGTCACCTCCTCGGAGCTACCGGTGCTCTCGAAGCTGTCTTCTCGATAAAGGCTGTTGAAGAGGATATCGTACCTCCCACAATCAACCACGATCCCGAAGACAAAGACGAAGAAATTGACTACAGCCTCAACTTCACATTCGACAAAGCTCAGAAACGTACCGTTCGTGCTGCTCTTTCGAATTCTTTCGGATTCGGTGGTCACAACGCTACTGTTATTGTGAAGAAATACGAGGGTAAGTAATTTTATCCTCAATGATAGATTATCCGGGCGGAGGCTTTTGTCCCCGCCCGGTGTTTTGAACTATACTTCTTTCGCGATATATGACTATTGGAATAATTGTGGCAATGGACAAGGAGCTCCGTCTCCTCCTCCCTCTGCTTGGCGACTGCGCCACTGCTACTGTCAATGGATTCACTTTTTATAAAGGAGAGCGCTCAGGCCACACACTCGTGGCTTGCAAGTGCGGAATAGGGAAGGTTAATGCCGCTCTCGGAGTCTTGACGCTAATTGACACCTATCACCCCGCTCTTGTTATTAATACAGGCGTAGCGGGAGGCACAGGAGCTACTTCCGATCCTGCCAAGGTGCTCGATGTGGTCCTCGCCTCCGAAATCGCATATCACGACGTGTGGTGTGGTCCCGGCACAGAACGCGGTCAGGCCGCTGGCTGCCCTTCTCGTTTCTCCTGTCCACTTCCTTCCGACATTGTTGATTCGCTCAACGTTAAAACAGGTCTGATTGCTTCTGGTGATATTTTCGTGGACGATCCTGCCGATCTGGCGCGGATTCTCTCCCTCTATCCCGAGGCTAAAGCTGTAGACATGGAGTCTGCTGCCATTGCTCAGGTATGCTTTATAAAGAGTGTTCCCTTTGTCTGCATCCGCGTGGTGAGTGACACTCCGGGCGACGGTGGCAATGCTGCTGCTTATGAATCTTTCTGGCAAGCGGCTCCCGAGCGAACTTTCGAATGTGTTGAGAAGCTTCTCGAAACACTTTGAGCCTGAAGGATCTTAAGCCAGTACGGGGCGCTTCACTGCTGCGTCGAATGGTCGCTGAGGGCGAACATGTCACTCAGGATTTCAAATTCGCTATTTCCGATGCACGTAAGATTGCCCGATCGATTTCCGCCTTTGCAAACCATAAAGGCGGTCGATTGCTTATTGGCGTGAAGGATAATGGGGTGATCGCTGGAGTCAGAAATGACGAAGACATCTTTGTAGTTGAGCAAGCCGCTGAGCGATATTGTAATCCGCCCCAGAGCGTTTCGTTTAAATCATATCGCCTTGAAGGTGCCGTTCATGTTATTGTCGCAGAAATAGAGAAGGCTGTCTCGCGTCCGGTTTCAGTCGTTGAGGAAGGTGGGAAATTAAAATCCTACTACCGTGTGCACGATGAGAATATCGCCGCACATCCTCTTATGGAGAGGGCTTGGCGACTCGCTTCCGATC
The DNA here is from genome assembly GCA_964472555.1 of uncultured Bacteroides sp. Classification (GTDB taxonomy): domain Bacteria; phylum Bacteroidota; class Bacteroidia; order Bacteroidales; family Muribaculaceae; genus CAG-873. The sequence goes on along the minus strand of CAYYQS010000080.1, from coordinate 1,141 downwards.
CTGATGCTTCCCCTCTCACCTCCCGCCATTATGCTCTTGCATCTCTTTTTAACGAACCCGGTGTCCGACTCGATGAACGAACTATCGCACTTCGGATGCATGTGACACTCGCGGAAGCGGAATCATTGATTGCGCGCCTTGCTGCCGCCGGATTGATTTCCTTTGCATTCGACGGCACACGATTTCTTCCTGCTTCTCCCGAAGACGACAGCGAAAATTAGAAAAAGGTTATTTCTTACCGCAAGTAAGTTCTTCGATTGTAGTGAGGGCTTTGTCGCGAACGCTTTTCCGCATTTGAGGTGTCCCTAATCCTTCTTCATCGGTCAACCTTGTAATATCGGCTAAAGCCTCCGATGCAAATCCGTGGGTGTGGGCATAAATGATGTAATCTGCAGTCAATTTACCTACGCCCTTTAGAAGAGGTTCACCATAATTCAGATAGCGGTATTGGCCCACAAGCATCCGCAAGGTTGCGAACATAAGGCGTGCAACATAATCCGGCGAAACACCGAATGCTTCAAAATCACGTATGCAAGCTCTTATCACGCTAATGCGTGCCTTGCAATAGCCCCATTTAGAACGGGACAGCTCTTTGGCAATGATGTCGATCTTTTTGTCAAGAAGTGCGTCTGCATCCGGATTTAAAAAGAATTCAAAGTATGCTTTTGCCTCTTTTGACGAAGAGTAAGCATTAAGAATCACCTCCACCAACTGTTCGTTGGTGAAGGTGTCAAGTTCTTTTTTCAGTGAGGCTTTCGACATCAGTTTTTCTCTGGCTTTAACCACTTATCGAACCAACGGAAGAACAACCGTTGCCAAAGCACTGCATTCTGGGGTTTGAGGATCCAGTGATTCTCGTCGGGGAAAATAACCATTTCGGCAGGAATGCCTCTGAGTTTTGCCGCGTTGAAGGCTGCCATGCCCTGCGAGGCCAGAATGCGGTAGTCGAGCTCGCCGTGAGAAATCATAATCGGTGTGTCCCAGCGGTCGACAAGGCGGTGAGGTGAGTTGGCGAATGTGCGCTGGGCTATAGCATTGTCTTTCTCCCAGTATGCGCCTCCCATATCCCAGTTGGCAAACCACATTTCTTCCGTTTCGAGATACTGAGCCTCGATATTGAAGATGCCGGCGTGAGCGAGCA
>CAYYQS010000079.1:0-11215 GCA_964472555.1 uncultured Bacteroides sp. | reverse complement strand
CAGCGGCCACTTACCTGCGGATCCGCACCAACGGTAATCTCGCCTCTCAGTTCCGCGAAGCCGGCGAGGAATACGATATCAAAGTGATGTACGCCCCCGAGAGCCGCACATCGATCGAAGATATCGAGAACATCCTTATATACAACAACGCCGGTAAGGCAGTGCGGATACGCGATGTAGGAACCGTAGTGGAGCGTTTCACACCTCCTACAATCGAGCGTAAAGACCGTGAGCGTATCGTGACAGTCTCAACTGTAGTTCAGGATGTGCCCATGAGCCAGGTTGTGGAAGCATCTCAGGCTGCTATCGACAAAATGGATATTCCCCAGGGTATCAGCATCGAACTCGCCGGTTCGTACGAAGATCAGCAGGATTCGTTCCGCGACCTTCTTACCCTCGCAGGCCTTATAATTATCCTGGTGTACATAGTCATGGCGGCACAGTTCGAGAGCTACACTTACCCGGGCATCATCATGACGTCGCTTCTTTTCGCCTTCTCGGGAGTGTTCATCATCCTGTGGCTAACAGGGCACACGCTCAACGTGATGAGTATGATCGGAGCTATCATGCTTATCGGTATTGTGGTGAAAAACGGTATCGTGCTTATCGACTATATCTCGCTCAACCGAGAGAGAGGCATGTCGATACGCCGTGCGGTGATCGACGGTGGCGAATCGCGTCTTCGTCCCGTGGTGATGACTACGCTCACCACTATCCTCGGTATGGTACCTATGGCTGTGGGCTCGGGTCAAGGTGCCGAGATGTGGAGGCCTATGGGTACGGCCGTGATCGGTGGTCTCACCTTCTCAACAATCCTCACGCTGCTCTTTGTGCCGGTGCTCTACTGTGTATTCGCTTCACGCGGTATCAAAAATCAGCGCCGCAAGCATGCACGCGAACTTGCAAAGAAAGCTAATGTCTAACTCCGAAAGCATACCACAATAGTGAAAACAATATTCATAGCCTTCGATCAGGCTCACTACGAGAGAATAGTAGAAATGCTTGAGCGCTCCAACTGCCGGGGATTTACTGCATGGGGACAGGTAACCGGTCGTGGATCGGTCGACGGTGAGCCTCACTACGGCTCGCACGCGTGGCCCTCGCTGGCGTCGGCAATCCTGACAGTAGTCGAGGATAACCGGGTGGAAACGGTTCTCTCCCGTCTGAAGGCGTTCAACGATGAAAGGCCTAAGCTTGGACTCCGGGCCTTTGTGTGGAACGTGGAAGAATCTATCTAACGTCTTAGTTTCAATTTTTTACGGGCACACCTTGACAAACGGCAAAGTGTGCCCGCTAATAAAAAAACAGATGAAATCAAAGGTAACATACAGCACAGGCTGCCGAGTGATAACCATTGTCATCACCCTTTTCCTGATCTGGTGCTGCTATATCTCTTATAGCGAGAAGACTGCATTCTACACGCTGATAGTAATTTTCGGCGCCTTCTTTGTATCGGTGCTCTTCTACGCGCCGCTGTATATCCAGGCCGACAAAAGATACATCGCCGTGGTGAGTCCTCTCAGGAGCCACCGTATTGCCATAGATGATATTGAAAGTATCCGGCTTTTCCAACCTACTTTAGGGGCAAAGCGACTTTTTGCCTCCGGAGGCTTTATGGGTTACTGGGGACTCTTCTCTGAAGGAGACGTCGGCAAATACACAGCATACTACGGTAAGGCTTCCGATTGTTTCCTGATACGCACCAAGTCGGGGAAACAATACGTACTTGGATGCTGTTGCCCTGAAAAGATGGTGAGATTTATTGAATCTGAGGGAGTGGGTATGCATTCCGGGGAGAATAGTCAGCGTCAGGATTGACTACACGAGCAGGAACTCCTGCAGCGGAACTGCCTGCTGGAATATCATGTGTCACTACTGCTCCGGCACCTATCATAGCCCGTTTACCGATACGTATATCTTCCACAATACATACACTCGGCCCAATATATACCTCATCTTCTATCGTCGCAGCATTTGACTTTAAAGAACCGATAGTAGTAAATTGTGATAGGTTGACGTTATTACCTATCACAGCGCTCCCATTTATTATCACACCCGTGTCATGACCAAGATAGAGGCCATAACCTATTCGAGCTGCCAATGGAATCTGAAATGCATACTTTCGCTTGTATTTTTCCATTCTTAACCTCAAATAAGGCCAAAATATACCACGGTACTTACACAGTCTATAATAAAATAGAAATCCTAAAGAGGGAGACTTGAAGTGGAGAAGCCAAAGTTTTAAAGTTGAAGAAATCCGGCGGCCGAACACTCGGAAGTAATCACTTCTGATAAGTTCTATACAATCTTTGTAAGATTCCGGATTCGGAATAATTATCCCTTCTACATCTACGAATTTCATACGGGTAGTGAACTTTATTTACACAAAGGTAGTCAACTCTTGGGAATTTTCCACAATAACCGCGTCTTTTTTTGCGCTTGTGGAGAATTATCTTTATCTTTGCGACTGATATCCTTCGGGATATCACAACATATTTGAAATAATAAGGAGCGTTTTGCTTATCTTGCGAAAGAAAACCTGAGAAATTTTCGACGAATGCAAGAGATAGACAAAGCGGTTCTCATGCTATATAGCGTGGGCTACTGTTTGCATATCTCGCATTCAAGGTTTTCTCAGGACCGTCTTTCGGAGGTATCGTAAATCAGTCCGCGCTTTTGCATTCTGTAATCCGGCCGAAAGGACTGAACGGCCGCGAAAGATAGTATCCCTGTGAAAAAAGTATTAAGTTTCCTGCTTGCAGCATTACTTATCATCCTCCTTTTCTGAGGCTTCCTCAAATTCCTTCCGGTGTTTCACTATCCTTACAATATTGGCCTGAGCCCATTCTGTAAGCTGATTTATAATAGGAACGAGCGAGCGACCGAGGTCGGTGAGTTCATACTCTACCTTGGGAGGAACAACCGGATATATCTTCCGTGAAATGAGAGCATCGGCCTCGAGGGTTCTAAGCGTACCCGAAAGCACTCGAGAGGATACATCAGGAATAGTAGTTCTCAATTCATTGAAGCGGAGTTTTTCGTGCTCGCTCAACACCAGGACTACGAGTAGAGCCCATTTATTACCGAAGCGTGCAACAACATTCCGCACAGGACATATTTCAATAATAGAATTCAGTTTTTCTTTCCTCAGCATTGTTTTAGGATTAAGAAGTGCTTTATCATCGCAAATTTAGGGATAAAATTCCGCAAAACTGCCTATATGTTCTTTTTTTATTTTTAACATACGCCTAACTTCATGACAATCTGTAAAAGCGATAAAAAGGTTACTTAATTTATAAAATGTAACTTCTTGCATAATATCTCCGGAGCAATTAACTTTGTTGTGTAAAATTTAACAATGCAACCGGTTATTATGAAAAGAACATCTGTCAGCGGAGTATATTCCGCAAAAAGAAGCGCCCAGAGCTATCTCTGTGCAAAAGAAGAAACTCCTGCAGCAAGCGGTGCCTGCGGATCGGCTTGTGGCGCTGGCGACGATGCCACCAAACCCGAACCCAAACCCGCTGCATGTGGTTCGGCCTGCGGCACAGGCGAAAAATAAATTCGTCAACAGAATTTTCGGGGGGAGGATATAAGGACTGTATCCTCCCTCGCTTTTTGACTCATCTTCCACTTTGAAATCGTATGGAATACTTTGCTTTTCAATGGCACATAACCGATAGCTGCGACCAACGCTGCCAGCATTGTTACATCTTTTCAGAAGGACATCCGTGCATCGTTGAAATCACATACGAGAAAGCTAAAAAGGTGGTGGACGACTGTGTGGAAATGTGCAGAAGGATGAAGCGTTTACCTTATTTCTACATCACCGGGGGCGACCCTATTCTTCACCGACGCTTCTGGGAAATCCTCGCACTGCTCCGCGATCGCTCAATTCCTTTTACTATCTTAGGCAATCCCTTTCACCTTACCGATGATGTCTGCAGGCGATTGAAAGAATATGGATGTGAGAAATATCAGATGTCGATCGACGGCTTACGTCAGACGCATGATGCAATACGCAAGCCCGGCTCTTTCGATACTACAATTGAAAAAATAGGCGTGATACGTGGCGCAGGAATACGTTGCGCCGTTATGACTACTGTTTCAGGCACCAACATAAACGAGATTCCCGAGATCGTAGATCTTGTTGTTGCCAATAAGGTAGAACTATTCGCTTTCGGCCGATACTGCCCTACCTCATTTGATAAAAGCACCCATATCGAACCGGAGGAATACAGGAATTTTCTCGACATAATGTGGAAGAAGTTCGAACAATACAAGGATTCCGGCACGACATTCAACCTTAAGGATCATCTATGAACATTGTACCTCTACGAAAAAGGGCTTTTCAAAATTCCGGAAGACTCTGATAAGGATACGATCTATGACGGGTGCCACTGCGGAGACTGCCATATCACGATCCTCCCTACCGGTGAAGTTATGGCTTGCCGACGCTTCGACAGTCCTGTCGGGAACGTATTCCAAGAGTACATTCATGATATTTACCAAGGAGAGAAGATGGATGCTTACCGGCAGTTCGAGAATTTTGAAAAATGTTCGCGTTGCGAACTGCTGCGTTTTTGCCGTGGTTGCCCGGCAGTAGCCTACGGATACACTCATCGATTTTATGCTCCCGACCCACAGTGCTGGAAACAAACTGAATGACAGATATGGAACTTCTCGACCTTATGAAATACCGCCGGAGTATCCGAAAGTATACCGAACGACAGGTATCCCGCGATGATTTATTGAAAATACTCGAGGCAGGAGCTTATGCACCGAATGCCGGAGGAGGACAGCGGAGCCGCTTCGTGGCTTGTCAGGATAAGAAACTAAACGAAGTTATAGGAAAGCTCAATCTTGCGGGGTTAGATAGATCTCGTCTTATCGGGGGATTTGTGTCGAAAGATCAGCCTTCGATTATTGATGATCCTACAATCCGCTCGGGTTTCTATGGAGCACCAACAGTAATCACCATTTTTGGGCCGACAAACTTTCTCTATTCAATTCCCGACGCATTCTGCGCGGCAGAGAATATGGTGCTTGAAGCCACTGCACTCGGAATATCGTCGTGCATTCTCGCAAGAGGCGAACAAACGTTTGCCAACCCCGAGGGTGAAAAAATTCTTCAGAGTTGGAACATTCCCGACTCAATGGTTGCGCGTTGTTTCGTAATTCTTGGATACATAGCCGGAGACTACCCATCTCCGAAGCCACGCAAAGAAGGCCGATATACTATAATCGATTAACATTTCGGCCTCGAAAAAAATTTGCGGGGATAGTCTAAATTATGTAATTTTGTAGTCCCGCAGGGTATTACTCCTGCAGGACAACTATAAATGCAGACACTTAACAGGCACATATACCACCTATTAAGTACCGGACACCGCGTGACGTTGCCCGGTGTGGGTGCATTTATACCTGTGATGCGAAGTGCGGAATTTGAAGGCGATGTCCTTTCCGCTCCCCGCTTGTCGGTGTCTTTCGACGGTTCTTTTGCCGCCGAAGACGATACTCTCACCCTTTCGGTTGCCCGTAAGAATGAATGTGAAATAAACGATGCAAAGCTTATCGTTGATCAGGAAGTAGCTGAGTTGACTCATTCTTTATCTATAGGGCGAGCTGTAGAGCTGCCCGGAGTCGGGTCTCTTTCTCCCTTATATTCAACACCTGAATTTCACGCGTTCGAAAGTTTTACCAGTGCCGACTGGCTTGAGCCATTGACTCTTACACCTCTCGAAGTACGAAGAGCCTCTGATGCCGCAGTAGCAAAAGCAACAGAAGCTCTTGAGGAGCGCAGAAGCAGTTTCATGCGGGCGCTCAGCCGTACGGCATCAAGCGCTGCTGCCATTGCTGTGCTCGCACTTATCACATTTGTACTCACTCAGCTGCCGGGCCGAGGCAAGACTACAGCGCAGACAGCCTCATTCGGTATCGAAACCATTGCTCCCGAGCCTATTGAGCCTCTGATCACCACTCCCGGGTCTACAGAACCTGCTCTCGTACTCATACTCAACACTCCTTCCGACGGCGTAGCACCCGCCCGTCGCCGGGTTGAAAGACACGCATTGCAACCCGACCGCTATATTATGGTAGTAGCATCGCTGGCATCCGAGAGAGAAGCAAATTCGTTCATCAAGGCTCACTCGAAAGATAATGTTGAGCTGCAGGTTCTACCTATGGACGGACGCTGGCGCGTATTCGCACTCTCAGCCCCTACTTTTGAAGAAATCAACGCTTTGGCAAAGCGTCAGGATATATACTCGGCGTTCCCTTCTGCTTGGGTTTGCCGTCGGTAGTATATACCTGCTCCTGTTCCTGCAGAGCTTCGCCAAGGTCGTTTTTCAACATCAGTATCATTCACACCCCTGAATATGGATTTTCACGAATTACTCCTCAAGCGCCATAGCATCCGCCGCTATACCGACCGGGCTATCGATCCCGAAGATGTAAAGACCATTCTTGAGGCAGGACTTCTTGCCCCCTCTTCAAAGAATGCCCGCTCGTGGCAATTTGTCGTTGTTGAGGATCGCAATACACTCGCACGCCTCTCGGAGTGCAAGCCCGCTTATGCCACATCTATCAAAGACGCAATGCTTGCCGTAGTGGTGACGGCTTCGGCCGAACAGAGCGAAGCCTATATCGAAGACGCTTCTGTTGCCGCTATCTTCATGCATCTACAGGCTGAGGCTCTTGGCATAGGTTCATGCTGGGTACAGGTCCGCGGACGCTTCAGTGCCGACGGAGAACCATCGGAAGACGTCGTGCGCGATATCCTTGCCATACCCCACGATATGACCGTAGAGTGTATCATGACTTTCGGCTATTCCGCCGAGACCCGTAAGCCCGTCGATCCTGCCAAACTCAAATGGGAGAAGGTCCACATCGGCTCATGGCGCACCCAGGAATGAACAGTTCAGTCACCAGACAACTAACCATTGCCCTCGTCGGAGCCGGTAATGTAGCCACACATCTTGCTCCAGCCTTGGGCCGCAATCTCGTAGCAGTTGTAGGACGTACACCCGAAAAAGCCCGGCTGCTGGGCGAAAGATGTGGTGTGCACACCACGGGGTCTCTCGAAGAACTCCGTCGCCTCCGGCCTGATGTAATCATCATCAGCGTCTCCGACAAAGGTGTGTCACCTTTAGCTGAACAGATCGGAGATCTCGGCTACAGTCCTTTGGTGCTCCACACCTCCGGCACAATAGGAATGGAAGCTCTCGCACCTGTCAGTCGGCGATACGGAGTCCTCTACCCTCTTCAGACCTTCTCTGCCGAGGCTGAGCTCGACATCTCGAAAGTTCCTTTTTTTACTGAAGCATCGAGTGAGAGCGACCTTGAAATCACCGACACTATCGCCCGTAGTATTTCGCCGGTAGTCAATCACGCCGACGCCGAAAAGAGACGATTACTTCATATTGCCGGAGTATTCACATCCAACTTTACGAACGTACTGCTCGAAAGCGTGCAGACCGTCGTAGAACCCGCAGGATATTCTCTCGATGTAGTGCGACCGCTCCTTGAAGCAACTGTAGCCAAAGCCTTCGCCATAGGGCCCCACGATGCACAGACCGGCCCAGCGCGCAGGGCTGATTTTGCCGTAATACAACGGCAGGAAGATGCTCTTCCCGACCACCTTAAAGATGCATACCGGGCTCTAACTGATCTAATACTACACAATCACAATATCTCACGACCTGACAATGAGTAAAATTAATTACGATCTCACCAGGATAAAGGCTGTGGCTTTCGATGTGGACGGCGTTCTTTCTCCTGCAACCGTACCACTCGACGACAACGGACTTCCTCGCCGAATGGCCAATCTCCGCGATGGATACGCTATGGTGATTGCCGTCCGCGAAGGACTTCGCCTTGCTATCATTTCGGGTGCCGACACACCCCCTGTCAGAAAGCGATTTGAAGCTATCGGTATTCGTGATATATTTCTTGGCAATATCGACAAGCTCCCCCTTTTCAAGGCTTGGATGAATGATAACGGGCTGCTGCCTGAAGAAGTAGCTTACGTTGGCGACGACATCCCCGATCTCCCGGTGATGCAAGTTGCCGGACTACCCGTGGCACCTCGCGACGCAGCTGCTGAAATAAAAAGGGCTGCGCTCTATATCACATCCGCAGAAGGTGGTTACGGCGTTGGGCGTGAACTTATCGAGCAGATACTTAAGGCTCAGGGTAAATGGCCCACCACTCACGAGGCAGTAGGTTCTTAAAGAATATTGCCATGACGTCATCATCTGTTTTGCCACCTCTTCCTTCTCCTGAATGGGAAGGAAGACGCATACTCCTCGCGAGCAATTCGCCCCGCCGTCGTGAACTTCTCGGCATGATAGTGCCACGTTTCGAGATAGCCGATTCCCGACTTGCCAAAGAAACATATCCCGACGATTTGGCGGCAGAATCCGTCCCCGAATATCTCTCGCGTCAAAAAGCAGAGGCACACATTCCTTTCATTGATGACGATGAAGTAGTAATCACGGCCGATACAGTAGTGATCGCCGACGGAAGAATTCTCGGTAAGCCCACCGACCCTGCCGATGCCAAATCCATGCTGCAACTTCTTTCCGGAACAACTCACAAAGTGGTGACGGGTGTTACCATAGCTTCCGCCGACGGAAAGAAATTATCGTTCTCGGAGCATACTCTCGTCACCTTCGCCCCGATGTCGGAGGCCGACATCGACAGCTACATAGAGCGCTTCCGTCCTTTCGACAAGGCCGGTTCGTACGGCATTCAGGAATGGATAGGAGCCGCCTTCATATGCCGAATCGATGGTTGCTACTACAATGTCATGGGGCTTCCTCTTCACTCCCTCTTCACCCATCTCCGGGAGTTTCTGTAGAAATCCCACACTAAGCCATGAAAAAGCCAAAATATGATGTTTTTATAAGTTATCGTCGCGAAGGAGGATACGAAACTGCTTTACCGATAGTAGAGAAGCTCAAGGCTGCCGGATATAGAGTGTTCTTTGATCTCGAGTCGTTGAACTCAGGAAAGTTCAACGAGCAATTGTACGATGTTATTGACGGATCAACCGACTTTATACTGGTCATCCCTAAAGGTGGACTTGACAGATGCAACGACCCTGAGGACTGGGTCCGCAAGGAGGTCGAAAGAGCTTTACAGAAAAAGAAGAACATTATCCCGGTTATGCTCAAGGGCTTCGAATGGCCGGAGAATTTGCCGGAGAGTCTAAAAGAACTGCCTGTCTACCAAGGAGTCTCCGCCACTACCCCCGAGTATTTCGACTTGATGATCGAAAGGCTATCTGGCTATATGAATAGCAAGCGCCTTAAACCTTTAAGAAAAATCGCACTTATTGGGGGTCTGACTCTTGCCATACTTATTGTACTCTCTGTTTTGGGTTGGTTAGGCATACGGCAACTCGCTAAGCCTGTAGCGACCGAAGCTGGATCCAGGCTTACACTTTTCATGGATATCGTGCACCGGATGGCAGGTGTGCAAGAAGACTTTCACGATTCTTGGGAGCTGTATACCACTCAGCGGGAGAAGTCCAATCCCGGCATGAGAGTATATCTTGATTCATGTATGACCCATGAAATCGAAAAACGATATATACCCGAGTTGCTCAGCGTGGCCAACACATTTCCGAAGTTTCCGCCCCTCAGCAATTATGAACGCTTCATGCTCGGTATATATAATACTGATCCTGCCGATGTTCAGACTCTTCCCGAATTAATTGAAGGCATGGCAAGCGAATGGGCCGATGAGTTAGACGTGTACATTCAGACAATTGAGCAAAACAATTTCAATACCTCATCACTCAATAACCTCACCCAAGGGTATAAGGCTGATAAGAACCTGCTCAACTCTATGTATTACGACTACTTGGCATTCTTAGCCTCCCTACCCGAATGTGCGAAGATCTCTCATCGAGAGGCATCTAAATCATGGCATCTTTATCCTACTGTCAGCGAGAGCCTCAACGCCGAGGAATACCAGGATCTCTCACGCAAGGAGATGCATAAAGCCGAGAAAAACATTGAACCTATGCAGGCATACGTAAATATGCTTTCTAATAAATTAAACAAATCTGAAGAAATATTCAATGACATCTCCAGTGATATCTTAAAGCAATCTCCCCCAACGGAGGTCAGTCAAGAAATTACAGAGAAGTTAGACCGGATTTCGAAACAAAAAAAAGAAATATCAGCATTGCAGCAAGAACTTGACGAGAAGGAAAAAGAAATCATCCTTTCATACCAGAGATTTAAAGAAAAATTCAGAATCGATGGCTCTGAAGACCAATATATGCAATGGGGAAAAATTGTACGCTCAGCCGAATTCCTGTCAACCACGGTCAATAACAATGAAAAAAGAGTACTCGCGGGAATGACCCCAATAGTCACCGATGAAGAAGTACTCGCTTATGTACTTGAACAACTGTGTATGTACAGATCCAATTTTCCTGAAACTGCACAATATGTCGATGGGGTTAAACTTTTCTACAAAGGCGTTGCCGAAAGAAAATGGAGACCCGAAGGCTTGGTAATCATGGGTACACAAAATAATTTGACACATCCACTATTCAAAATCGGCGACATTCTGATCGAACGCAATGGAGAAAATGGATTCCGAACAATGGAAGAATATAGAAGGCTCGCAAAAGAAGTTACCCCGGGCACTGTAAGTTTTCTCAGAGTTGAAAACGGCACTCTGCAAAAAATTTCATGCGAAGCAGTCGAGACAGACGTAAATATTGGACTTTTACCTCTCTTCTGATTTTTTGCCGCGGCGCCGTTAGGCCGTCTCGGCTTTTTTGTGTAATTTTGCAGCAGAAACCAAGTATCTTTTCCGATGGTAGTATTTTTCACCACCCCCGAAGGCACGGCATATGCCGTGGACACAACCCGCACTTTCACTGCGGACGAGCTTGAACGGCTGCGCTGGCTTTTTGGCAATGCAGACCCCATGGCGGCAGGCTCAAGCCTGCAAGGCCGCTTCACCGGTCCCCGCAAAGAAATGATCACTCCCTGGAGTACAAATGCCGTTGAGATTACTCAGAACATGGGTATCGACGGCATTTCTCGTATTGAAATGTTCGTTCCGGCTAATCCCGACGAAGCTTTCGATCCCATGCTTCAGACTGCATACACCAATCCCGGCCCCGATGTATTCGAGATCACAGCCGCTCCCGAGCCGCATGTATTGATCGAAGATATTCACGAATACAATC
>CAYYQS010000078.1:0-11428 GCA_964472555.1 uncultured Bacteroides sp. | reverse complement strand
CCACCACTCATCCGAGATCGGCTCAGCTGTCGACCACGGGTGAAACCCCACACTGTACCACGCATCTCCGTAAGCAGTGGCTATATCCTCTGCAGGCTCGATAGAGACAACCGATTCCGGTCCCGGAGCTCCGTGGGTATGGATATCGGCAAACGAATGTAGATCGCGAGTCATGGCACCGGATCATAGCCGCATCCACCCCAAGGATGACACCGGCAAATTCGACGCACTGCCAGCCAAAGACCCTTCACCGGGCCATGCTTTCGCAGAGCCTCGAGCGCATACTGGCTGCACGTTGGCGTAAACCGGCATGAAGGCGGCGTCAGAGGAGAGATACAGGTCTTATAGAAATATATAGGCAAACACAAAATCCACACCAGACCGCCCCGGAGTGTAGAGAGAATTCTTTTCATTGCTCAGCCGGATATTTTTCCGAGAGAGCTCCGAGAATCCGACGCATAGCTTTCTCTACCGCATGATACTCGACGAGACGGTCGGCCACGTACACAAACGCTACGTCCAGCCGGACACCGGCAGTTGTCGAAAACTCTTTGTGATTCAACCGGTACGCCTCACGGATTCTACGGCGCATCAGCACACGGTCCACAGCGTGACGAAGCCTCTTTTTAGGCACGGAGATAAGAAAAGCTACTGGAGCATCCGATCCTCGGCGATCATCAGGGCGCGCAACAGCCCGCAGCGGATAGCACAGACGTGAAAAATCAACTTCACCCGGGCCGAAGAGCAAGTCTATGGCGCGGGTGGAGCACAATTTTTCTTTCTTTCCGAGGCCTGCAGTTTTCACGCAGTCTAACCGTTGGTTTTGGCAAGATACTGATCGATAGCGGCAGGCATCGAAGGAGCCTCGGGGGTAGGAGCCTCGATATCAAGACGAAGTCCGGCATCCTTGACCGACTTGGCGGCCGCTGTGCCGAGTGCTGCAATGGCTATGTCGCCCTGCTTGAAGTCGGGGAAGTTCTTAAGCAGCGATTCTATACCCTGAGGGCTGAAGAATACGAGCATATCGTAGTCAAACGGCTCGTCGGGAGCGAAGTCGTTGCTCACCGTACGGTACATTGCTGCCGAAGTCACATCAAGTTTGTTGTCAGCAAGCAGCTTGGTGTCTGCGCCATTATTCACGTCGCTTACCACTACAAGATATTTCTCGGTCTTATGCTTCAGCATAGTGGGAATCAGGTCGGCAAGTCGGCCCGACTTGGAAGCAAAAATCTTACGCTTGCGGTAAACAATATACTTCTGAAGGTAATTGGCTACCATTTCACTGGAGCAGAAATACTTCAGTGTTACGGGGATAGTCACTCGGGTTTCTTCGCAAAGACGGAAGAAGTGGTCGACTGCGGTCTTCGCAGTGAACACGATCGCCGTGAAGTCGGAAATATTCACTTTCTGCTGGCGGAAATCCTTCGCAGGAAGACCTTCTACCTTGATGAAAGGACGGAACACGATATCAACACCGTATTTTTCTGCCAGATCAAAATAGGGAGATTTTTCTGTAGTCGGCTGTGGTTGCGAAACGAGTATTTTCTTAATCTTCACTCTTTAATAAATTTACTCAGGGTGCAGGTATAGGTTAGAAAAGAAGCCCCTGAAGGTATACACAGATGCGGTAGTACGCTAAGGCAGGAATAATTTCCAGCGTGCAAAGATACAAAATAAAATAAAGCAACGAGCGGAAATTCAGAAAAAAAATTCGCACGCCCTTAATTATAAACACCAATTTCGCAAGCAAATAGACTACAAGCGAAATAGTTACGCATTCTATATGCCACTCTGGCCGGAAAACAAGCAGGAAGCCCGGAATGATCATAAAAAGTCCCGCATAGGCCATTGCGGCAAGAAAACCCTCTACCCAACGGCGCCGCTGCGAACTACTACCGAACGCGTACCCGGTAAGACTATAGGCCAGATAGTGGAATATGAAAAAGACTCCGGTTACAGCCATTGAAGCCGTAGCACCCGCAAAGCTCGGAGCAACCGGCAAAGAAGGAAAATTATATCCTGCGATTCCGCCGAAGACTATAAACACAAGTGCAAGAATCACTGCTATAGGAGCTCCCACAGACTGCTCTTCGTCAAACACATTAGGTCTGCGACGTACACTCCACAAGTCGTGCCTATAACTTTTAAGAGCCCGTATCACACCTCCTGAGTTCAACCCGGCAAGCACAAGTACGCCCATGAGTAGTCCTGTCAGTGCCGTACTGTGGCTATAGTGAGCCTCTCTGACTTGAGGTACAATACCCTCTCTCGCGCCCGACGGAATCTCTACAACCGTGGCGTAAGCTGCCATACTGTCGGCAAAAGCTTCAGAGCGCAAGCTGTCGGCTGTTGCAACCGACACAAAGTGAGGTATACGGCCCTCGACAGTGTCGGCTGCGATTGAGTCGATAAGCACCGTCTTGATGTTCCCGGCCGAGGTGGTATCTGCCACAGCGGGTACATCATAGCTCCATTGCGACGGAGCGGAATAGTGCTTGAGCGAATCTACCGAAGGCATCAGAACTTAGGAGAAAATACAGTTTTAGAGGGTGTGGCAAAGGCTGCTTTGAGAACCTCTTCAACGCTTTCCGCAACTGTAAAGAGATTACGGTGGTCGGGACGCATGAAACCCTGCTCAATAGCTTGTGAAAGCATCGACAGCAGTGGCCCGTAGTAGTTATTAACATTAAAAATCACCACATTTCCCCCGAAGAGGCCGAGCTGTCGCCAGGTGATGATCTCCATAAGTTCCTCAAACGTTCCGATGCCACCCGGGAGGGCAACTGCAGCAGTGGCAAGCGAAGCCATAGTAGACTTACGCTCATGCATATCAGCGGTTATCCGTAGTTCTGTCAAACCGCTGTGATGCCACCCGCGCTCAACCATAAACTGTGGAATTATGCCTGTCACATGGCCTCCGACAGCGAGAGCTGCATCTGCCACCGCACCCATAAGGCCGGTCCGGCCCGCTCCCGTCACGATAGTCGCACCGGCTTTTGCCAATGCCCGGCCGAGCTCGGAAGCTGCTTCAGTATATACAGGCGCAAGATTTGCTGCCGAAGCGCAGTAGATAGTTACTGTTGGGTTCATAATGTTGTTCGTCTCATGCCGTTGGTCATACCGCCGTTGCGATTATTGTTCCGGCGTTCATTTCTGCCGGTGCGGTCGAATGGGTTATATTCGCTGTCGTATTCATCCGTCTCTTCGTCCGGATCAACAGGCGGCTGCTCGCCTCGCTTGAGTTTAGGTTTGTTCTTCTTGATCGCGTATGGCTTCTGAACATCTATGGCAAGTTCATCCACGATCCAGGTCTGCTCAATATCCCAGTTTTTCTTCAGTTCGAGTTTCTTGCCGAAATAATAGACTTCCTCCGGCTGCTTCTCCGCCCCGGCAACGGGATTGCCTGTCGTCCATTTTCCGTCCTCATCGCTGTCGATAATCAACCGTGCATAATAAGTACCTGGGGCCACAAACGGAATAAAGACCGAAGGCTTTCCCGCAGGCTTCACACTCTGATAGACTGGTGCGTCCGACGTATTGAGCAACTGCACTATGCATTGTATCGAATCAAGACCGGGGAGTGTGAAACGGATACTCGAATAGTCTTCTGCCTGCTTTACCGAAAACTCGTGGTTATATGGCTTGTTCCACGTGCCGTAGATGCTTGTCAGGGCCAGTGTGTCGATGGTGAGACGATATTTATCGCCGCCATTCCATTTTGCTTCAATCCGCTTTCGCATCAGCACATCCGAGGAATCACTCTCCAGAGTGAAGGTCACCGGTTGCCAGAGCGTATCTACCCTCACTTCAAGATGAATGCCCGAAGAATCGATACCCGCCAGCGGCACCTCAGTATCAAACAGCAATGGTCGGTTCAGCTCCTGCGAGCCACCGGAAATCATCTTTATACCGAGATATTCCAGATCGGGCGGTGGCAGGAAAGTCGTATCCCCGGTAATCGAATCCACCGTAAAAGCAGGAACTTCTTCTTCCTCCTTTTTCTTTTTCTCCTTTTTCTTCTTCACCTGATCGCGGAAAAAGAATCGCAGGGTATCGGCAGTCCAGACAAGCCTATCGGCAGAATCACTGCGAAGATAATTGACTGATAAGCGCAAGGAATCTGCCGCTAGCACTTCCGGATCGGAAATCCAGTACTCAAGCGAATCCTGAGTCGCGTTAGCCTTCAGTAAAGACCACTCCTGTGCAAGTCTACCGGCTCCGGGCGCTCCGTCGACAATCGTCACTACCGGAAGCGTATCCTGTGGAGCTCCGAAAGTTAGAGTGATTCGTCGGCGGTCAGGGCGCTTATAGTCGCTCAGATACGACGCCTTATATCCCACATTGAACCATGTGAGCAGGATATCGTTGGGCATGTATCGTAAACCGGGGCGCGTGGCGAGAGAATCTTCGCCGTCCGATCCGAAAAGGGTGTCTGTCACCTCGATGTGCTCAACCCAAGGCACAATTATCGAGTCGTAGAAAGCGATATCCTCCGAGCGATCCCAGTGATAATCCCTGTTGAGGTCATTGACCGCAAATATCCTGTAAGCGCCGGGCTTGAGGTTGCGGACGGTGAAGTGGCCGGTCTGGCTCGTGCGGGCGATACGTTCGAAAGGAAGCGTTGTCAGCGAAGTATCGGTATAGGCTGAATATACTCCCACGAGCATACCTTGGGCAGGCTCTAGATTTTCTGCCTGAAGCACCATGCCTGAGATCCGAAGGGAGTCGATGCTGTCGCCGGTCGAAAAATCAAGTGCGAAGCCGTCGAGAATATTTCCCTCGTTCAGGTCCTTAATAGCATCAGCAAAGTCGATAGTATAAGTAGTGTTCGGGAGAAGAGAGTCGCGGAACTGCACAGACAGACGGCGACCGTTGGCCGTGACGGCTGGCGGTTGTTTCTGCGCGGGCGAGACAATTACCTTCGAGAATGCATCCTCGAGCTGGATATTCTCGTTGAAATATGCCGATATATGTGTCCTCTTTACGTTGGTGGCGCCGGGCATAGGATCGGAGCGGACAAAGACCGGAGGAGTCTCATCACGTGCCCCGCCTTCAGGACGACCCATATTTGCGCACGCTCCTGCAAGAAGAGCTACGAGCACCCACAACAGCGCCCGAAGACCACTACCGGAGTCGCGCCTTCCTTTGTGCATCAGCTTAATATTTACGTTCAATTATGAAATCAAAAAGCTGGGCGAGCTCGTCAACCGCAGGATGATAGGGAAGTTTCCGCAGCGCGGCGCAACCCTTGTCGCGGAGGCGGCGCATCTCATCGTAGGCACGGTCGATACCGCCGTTTGCCCGTGCGAACTCCTGGAGACGGTTTATTTCCGATTCGTCCAGACTATCGTGTCCGAGCAATTCAAGAGCAGCTTCGCGCTCAGCCTCGGGCGCAGTTTCGAGTGCGTAAAGCAGCGGCAGAGTCACCTTGCCCTCCCTGAGGTCATTACCGGTGGGTTTGCCGACAGTCTCCGAATCGAAATAATCGAATACATCATCGCGCAGCTGGAAGCAACGGCCGAAATTCGTAGCGAACTCCGCCAGAATTTCACGCGCTGCATCGGGGGCTCCGGAGGCGAAACATCCCATTTCAGCGCTGGCAACGAAAAGCGAGGCCGTCTTATAGTCGATTACCCTGAAATAGCTTTCGACATCGAGAGTATGCTCGCGCGCATTGGAAATCTGGTCTATTTCACCCAGCGACAACCTACGTCCGAGCTTGCAGAGCGCATCTACGATGCGGATATCGTCGGTGGAGATTGCCGCCTGCATGGCCGAAGAGGTAAAGTAGTCGCCTACGAGCACCGCAATATGATTATTCCACACGGCATTGACCGTAGGCTGTCCGCGACGCGTCATCGAATCGTCCACCACATCGTCATGTACAAGCGAAGCATTATGCAGCAGTTCGACTGCCACGGCGGCATCGAGAACTTTATCGTCGATCTTGCCGAACATTCCGGCGCACATCATCAGCAGAAGAGGCCTCAGTTGCTTCCCCTTGCTCCGGAGCATTGAGAGCACTATCCGGCTCATCAGGCTCGACCCGGTGGCCAAACGGCTATGTATCCGTCGGTTGAGGAGCTCGAGCTCTTCGCTATGGCGCGTATTTATTGTCTGCAGTGTGGTCATATAGCACAATAATCGGCAAAATTACAAAAAAAATACCAATAGAGGGGGATTGTAAGAGTAGCAATTTGTTTATCCCGCGAATTTTCGCTAATTTTGTTTTTAGATTATATACCATACTTATTGCATTCTCATGAAAAAAGCAGCGACAATCGCAGTCCTTACTCTTGCAGCTCTCTCGGCAGTAGCTCAGGATTACCCGGATATTTACCTTCGCGGAACAGTGAACGGCTGGAGCGCGGAGGAGGCATACCGCTTTTCCAGAAGCGGTAATGTGTATACTATTTCCCTCGACAATCTCAACGGTGAATTCAAAATCGCCGACAGCGAATGGCAGCTCGCCGATTTCGGGGGCGAGACCCGCGGCATGAATATCGCCGGACACAGTTCCTACCAGCTCAAATACAAAGGTCAGAACCTCGCAGCAGACAACACAGGGCCGATCACGCTCAGTTTCATCTACGAGCCCGGCGACCAGACGATCACTCTCGTCACCGACGGAGAGCCGAATCCGGACCGCCCCGTACAGGGTCTCTCCGGCACACTTCCGGTGCTGTATATCAACGTATATACCGACGAGACTCTCTCGGCCTTCGACGATGAGATAATCAGCAAGGATCTCGACCACAAGGATTACTTCAAGAACGCCCGCTACTATCTTGACACCAACGGCTGCACCTGGCTGGAAGAACTCGGCGCCGCGAACCTCGGAAGCAAGGAAGAACCGCTCGCCCTGCAGATCAAAGCACGTGGCAACTGGACCCGGCGCGGTTTCTCGAAAAAGCCTTTCAAGCTCAAGCTCGACAAGAAAGCTTCGATGCTCGGCATGAGCAAGAGCAAGCACTACGCACTGCTGGCACATGCCGACGATAACAAAGGCTATCTGCGCAATTTCACCGGCTTCGAACTGGGTAAACGGATAGGCTTGCCATGGACGCCGTCGCAGCAGCCGCTCGAGCTGGTAATCAACGGCAATTACCGCGGTCTTTATTTCCTGACGGAGTCTATACGTATAGAAAGCGACAGAGTAGACATTCAGGAACTCGATGACAACTGCTCCGACCCAGCACTCGCCTCGGGTGGATACATAGTAGAACTCGACAACTACGATGAAGACAATCAGATACGCCTCGACGAAAAGACCTGCACTCACGTGCCGATCCTCGACCGTCTGCGCATCACCTTCGACACCCCCGAAGAATATTCTGATCTTCAGCGCCGCTTCATCACCGATCAGTTCTCGGCGATAAACGACGCTGTCGGTGCGAACTCCGACGAGCTGTGGTCGTACCTTGACCTCGACGATGCCGCACGATACTACATCGTAGAAGAAATCATATCGCACACCGAAGCATATCACGGCTCAACCTATCTATTCCGCGACCGCGGCGATGAGCAGAAGTGGCACTTCTCGCCTCTGTGGGACTGTGGCAACGCCTTCAACGGACCTACCGACGGATTTTTCTATAATCACGGCCCCTATGGAAACACATGGATTCCCTCGATGCGCTGCAACGAAACCTTCAATCAAAAAGTGCGCGACACCTGGCTCTGGTTCATGACGGAGAAATATCCCGGTCTTGACGATGCGATAAAAGAATACACCGACCGCATTGCAGCCGCCGCAGTGGCCGACCATAAGCGCTGGGGCAACGCACCGGTGCCCGACGGAGGAATTTCTGTAGCGAACAACAGCGACATGGAAGGCCGACGCGCCGACGTGATCCGTCATCTGACCGACAAAACGGCATGGCTCCGGTCGCAGCTAGGCGACTACCTCACGGGCCGTTATCCCGAACCCGCGCGCGACACCACTCCGGCCGCTCCCCTGCCCTCCTATCTCAGCAGCGGCGTGGAAGATGTAGTGAGCGGCACCGACGCTCCCGCAGAATATTACAACCTTCAGGGTATGAAAATCGTTAAGCCTACGACGGGATTCTATATCCGCCGACAGGGCGACACCGCCACAAAAGTGTATATACGATAACTCATAAAATACATCTGCGATATGGAAAACACTGATAAGAAAGAGACCGTAGAGAAATTCGAAGAAAAAGTCCGCAAGGATCTCATTTCATTCCTTCAGCAAAAGGAAGCGCTGGACGCTCACGTGCCGGAGTGCCCCGATGTGGAGGAGAAATGGCCGGTAATCGCCCGCGCCTATCTTCCCGACGGCGCCCGCGAATTCAACGAATATCCTGTGGTATCGCTTGGCTGGATGATGCTCATCGGCATGGCCATGGCCTACTATTGGGATACCGACTGGGCCGCTCACAGCAGTGAGGAGAATCCCTACGCGAAGCTCCGCGACATGCGCGGATTCGACGAAATGGATGATGCTATAATCCGCGACCTTCTTCACTATGAAGGCGAGGCCGCTGAAAAGATCAGCGACCTCGTGGCAGAATGCGCCTCGCGCACGTTCAGTCTTATCAATCACGAGCATGTAGAGCCCGGCACCGAAGCCGCTCTCGGCTGCTATATCGCAGCGCTGCATCAGCTTTATCTTGCCGGCATGGCTATGGAGCTCAACGCTCTTGGCTACCACATGACTCCGCTGCAGAACAGCTGATCCACGCAGCAATTATCTTTTAGCCCTGCGGAACGTTGGGGGTCTGACCCTGACTCTGCGGGGCTTGCTGTGCGGGCAGCTGGGAGCTCAGGTAAGGGTAAGGAATACCGAATACTTCGGCGGGATTCTTGCCCGGGCTGAGATAGCCTTCGGTAATGGTATCGCGGCCCGAAGGATTCTCGAAGGTGTAGAGGCGGAAGAAGCGCAGCATGGCGGCAACGTGCTCGAATACGCTGTCCTGAATCGCCTCGTAGGCAAACCATGCCGAAGTGGCCGTGAAGCAGTACACCTGGAAAGGAATACCGGAGGCAGTCTGGGGTAAGGTGGACACGAAGCAGTCGCTGTCGTGCGCTATATGGGCGTTGGCATCGAGCCACATCTTCATATATGCGCGGAAGAGTCCGAGATTGGTGTCGATAGTACCGTTGACAAGGCCTTCGGGATTATCTACGTCAGCCACTTTACCGGCGGCTTTCTGGGCAAGTTTTTTGGTGATATATTCGTCCATGAAGGGCACCTGACGTATCTGCTCAAGTAGCTCGTCGGTAGCCGGAAGAATGCTGTCGGCGTCGATCATGAAGCTTCGGCAAATGCGGCGCGTCTGGCTCTGCTGCATGGTGCGGTAGTTGGTAAATCCGCCGGAAATAAGGCTATAGGGAGGAAGAGTGGTGGTAGTCTTGTCCCAGTTCTGCACCTTGACGGCAGTGAGAGAAACTTCTTCGACGGTACCGTTGGCATTTGTGCCGTTTACGGCAATCCAGTCGCCCACATGGAGGCTATCGTTCTCCGAGAGCTGCACCCCGGCCACAACGCCGAGGATATTGTCCTTGAAAATCAACATGAGCACTGCCGAGAAGGCACCGAGACCGGCAAGAAGGGAGCCGGGCGACTTGTCGACAATGATGGCCACGCAGACTATCACAGCAACTATCCAGAGTATACCCTTTATTAGCTGAGCGATACCATTCAAAGGGAGGTGTCGCTTGTTTGCCCTGGCATTGATGCGCTCCCAGAGAGCATTTATGAGTGCACACAGAGCCATGCATACCACAAAGACTATATAGATGAGTGTGATCTTAGTGAGGGTGCCTGCAAGCGCATTGTGGTTCGAGAGGGTGAACTGAATCAGAATCAGGAATACCAGAGGCGGAATAATCCGGCAGATGCGGTGGAAAAAATGAGCCTCGGTAAGTGAGCGGTAAGTATCGGAGCTCCATTTCTTTGCTATGAACTGCACGGCCTGGAGGATGAGCCACTGCGCTACCCAGCCTACACCGATTGCGATGCCGAACACTACCGTGGCATAAAGGAAGGTGACCATGGTCTGGTTGTCCTCGAGATTGAATACCCCAAGAATCCAGTCGACAATGTTCATTACCAGGCGCGCTACGGCGTAGGAAGAAGACCCGGCCTGATCGCCTATGAAATGGGTGAGATCGCGCGCGGGAGTATGGACTGCCGTGGCGCTGAGCAATAGTAGTGCAGGACTTAGCATAGAGTGACGAATTAGAGTTTGAAAGGTTATATGATATTCATACGCTCCGGAGTGGCAAAATGTTCACGCGGATACTTTTTCGCCGGAGTTGGCTCTTCACACAGAATTTTTTTGTATTTTCGCAGAAAAATTAGGAGATACACACGTGAAACAATTATTATCCGCTCTACTTCTGCTCATTTCTCTTCCGCTCAGCGCTCAGACAGATGTCCGATTTCACAATGAAAGCGCCGATACTCTGCGCCTGACCCAACTTCTCGACGGGGCAAAGAATATGCACTTCGAGAATCCCGAGGCACGCGTGGCTTACTTCGCCAAGCAGTTTATCGGTACGCCATACGTGGGTCATACTCTCGAAGGTGAGACTGAACAGCTTACGGTGAACCTCGACGAGCTCGACTGCACGACTTTCGTGGAGACAGCTCTCGCATTAGCTTTTACCGCGGGAGAGAACCGGAGCTCGTGGCGCGACTATGTGTACAATCTCCGGCGCATCCGCTACCGCAATGGCGAAATCAACGGCTACCCTTCGCGTCTGCACTATATTTCGGACTGGGCTGTTGACAACAAACACCGCGGAAATTTCTCGGAGGTGACTACCGACTTCCCCCGCTACGTGGAGCTGGCCCGCACTATCGACTTCATGACGGCTAACCGCGACAAATATCCTGCTCTTGCCGACTCTGCAAACTACGCGCGCATCCGCGACATCGAGAACGGTTACCGGCAGCATAAATTCCGCTACATCAAGACTATGGATATCGCCAACAAGGCGGTAAAGAATGCCTTCCACAATGGCGACGTGGTGGGTCTGGTATCAAATATACGCAACCTCGACGTGGTGCACATGGGGATCGTGGTAAAGGAATCGCCCGATGCCGAACCATACCTCCTCCACGCTTCGTCGTCGAACGGCAAGGTGGAAATCTCGCCCGTGCCCCTCGACGAATTCATGAAGAAGAACCGCCAGTGGCTCGGCCTCCGCGTGTTCCGGCTGAATGAGTAATCAGAATGTCAAAGTTCTCTTCGCTGCGAGGGTGTGAGATAATAGAGTGAAACTCTATGCTCTCATCGTGTGCGGAGCAGCTGCCGCGTAGGTGTAGAAGGTGAGTTGCTCCGGTGGGAGACTCGGCTTCTTTGGCGGCGGTGAAGAGACTGGGAATAAGTATATGACTCTATGCCGGGGAGCTTCCTTCACAGGTTGCTCTTCGGTATCTTCTTTTTTCTGTTTA
>CAYYQS010000077.1:0-11450 GCA_964472555.1 uncultured Bacteroides sp. | reverse complement strand
CACAAGCTGGTGAAGTGCCAGACGGGCAACCTCGCGGCGCACCGGGTCGAAGCCCGACAGAACGATAGCCTCAGGGGTATCGTCGACAATTATTTCGATGCCCGTAGCAGCCTCCAGGGCGCGGATATTGCGGCCCTCGCGCCCGATGATGCGACCCTTGATTTCGTCGGAATCAATGTGGAACACAGTCACCGAATTTTCGATCGCAGTTTCGGTGGCGACGCGCTGTATCGACTGTACTACAATGCGCTTGGCTTCCTTGTTGGCCGTAAGCTTGGCATCATCCATTATATCGTTGATATAGGACGCTGCAGCCGTCTTAGCTTCGTCTTTGAGGCTCTCGATGAGCTTCTCCTTAGCCTCGGCCGACGAAAGACCCGAGATGTGCTCCAGAAGATTCTGGGCCTGGTGGTGAAGATCGTCGAGCTGCGACTGGCGGAGATTTATCTGATTCTGCTGAGCCTCAAGATTCTGGCGTACATTATCAAGTTCGTTACGCGTGCGCTGGTTCTCGCTCTGCTGCTGGTTGAGCTGAAGCTCGCGCTGCTTCATCTTGGCTTCGGTCGACTGGAGCTTCGACATCTTCTGATTGGCTGCCTTTTCAGCTTCCGAAGTGATGCGGAGTGCTTCTTCCTTGCCTTCAAGTTCTTTGGTGCGTTTAAGGTCTTCGGCTTCACGCACGGCATCGGCCATAATGGTCTTTGCCTGCGTCGACACCATACGCCTCTGTGCATACAGAGTCACGCCCACTGCTATGGCAGCGGCGATAACGGCGATGGCAATGTAGATTAAGATTGTCATATATCGTTGACAGTTACATGATAAAATAAAAGCACCTCGCAGCCTTTCAGGGTCGCAGAGGCGCCGGATGCGGTCTGCGGCCTGTGGCTTCAAAGTGCGGTAATAAAAAACTCTCTGCGCACGGTAGTGAGCGCTGCGAGCGGGCCTTGATTGCTGCCCTGCCAATGAGGGGCACGGCTTGAATGCCGTGGGCCGGTATCAGTCGGATCCTTCGAGTAGTTTGTCGATTCGCTCTTCGAACGACCGAAGCATTTCAGACTGACTGTTGAGCAAGCTTGTCTGCCGGTAGAGCATCGTCGCATAGTAAAGGGTTACTTTTGCGAGAGCTACCTGCGAACTGTCGGAATGGGCCCCGAAGGTAAAGCGGTTCACATTTTTGTTGATCTGCTCTATCACGCGGCGGTAGAACGACTCTTCGTTCTCTTCCACAGGTAGCTTGAAAGCCTCAACGTCGGCTATCTTTATTGTTATCCTATGTTCATTCTGCGGTTTCATCATGCAGGGCAGCGGGAAAGTCAGACTTCTTTCATCAGGTCGGCGACGCAAGCGTCTATTTCCCGCACTAATTCAGTCAGCGTGGCGCGGGCCTCTCGGGCGGTGGCTGCGTCGGGTGCGAGCGCCGACGACACTCTGAAGTGCTCAAGCTCTATATTCTGCCGTTCGATTATGGCTTCGCGGGCGCGAAGCTCGGCTTCTGCTTCAAGAAGCCTCCGGCGGAGCTCTTCGTTCTGCTCCTTCAGTGTGGAGTAGCGGGTCACCAGCAATTCAGCCTTGTGGCCGATGCGGGCCAGTTGCTCGGCGAGATCCTTTGCCATTCTATTCCAAATTTTCACAAAAGTAGAAATTATTTCCCGAATTCCAAAAAAAAAGTAGCTAAGCCGTGAAAAAAGGAAGTAATTCGGGTGCCCCGCTGCTTCTCAAGAGACTATGCGCAAAAGCCCAGACGCATCCGCCCGGTCTCGCGGCGCACTTTTACCGAAGGTATGTCGCAAGCCTGTATCTCGGTCACCGACACTGCCCAGGGATCCTCTGCCGACAGCACCCGTACAGCCATGGCCGGAAGTATGTCCGATTGTATCAGAGTCCTCACGAATCTCGCGTTGCCGAAGCTCTTGTCGCGCATGGCATACTCCGACGCTATCTTCTCCTTAAGAGCTTTGTGCGCGTCGTCAGAGAGTGTGTAGCCTATATCGGAGAGATAGCGCCCGGCAATCTCCATGAGTTCATCCTCCGAAAAATCTTCGAATACATAGATGTTTGCTTCCGGAATACGCGACTTCAGACCCGGATTCATTTCGAACATGCTCCGCATCTCTTCGGGATACCCGGCAAGGATAAGCATCCAGTCCCGCTTGTTTTCATCGGCAAGAGCTGTCATGAGTGCCTCGATGACGAACTTTCCCGGATCCCGCGGATCATTGGGCTGATAGAGCTGATAAGCTTCGTCGATGAGCAGAATGCCACCTTCGGCCTCTTCAAGAGCCTTTTTGGTATTGTTCTCTTCATCGCTGTAGTGCGGACCCAAGAGAGTGGCGCGTTCGCGCACCACCACATGACCCTTCGAAAGCACCCCGGCCTGAGCAAGCATCTGTCCTATCTGATGTGCTACCGTTGTCTTGCCGGTGCCCGGAGAGCCCAGAAACATGGCATGGAGCGGAAGCGATGCCGTAGGTAATCCCCGCTCAGCACGGATCTTGTTGAAGTGCACCACCTTCTCGTAGGTATTGAGCTTATCCTTTACTGCGGTGATTCCGGTCAGGTGGTCAAGAGCGCTTTGAAGCGAGAAGGATATCGGTTCCTCTTCCACTTTCGCTTCTTCCGGTTCCTCCGGAATCTTCACTTCTTCGTTCTCTTCCTCCTCATTCTCGTCTAATTGCGAGGAAATGAATTCGTTGAGCATTTTGTCCAGATCATCGTCTGATACAATTGGCTTTTCTTCCACTTCCTCCTCTTCTTTCTCTCGCGGAGGCTCCGGCTCGGTGTCGATTCCGAGGGCATCAGAGAGGCGTGTAGTTGCTTTCTCAAGCGAATATTCGTCGAGTACTCTCAGATCCCGCGACACCCACGAGCCTTCAGCCGCGGGACCGTCGGTGGAGAATACCATTCCTCCCACGGCGTAATCCATGCATATCAGTTCGGCATACACCACTCCGATATTGGATTCGGTGCACAGTATGGCGGTTTCTACATAGTATTCCATACTCGGGTAATCATATTCAGGCCTGCAGAAGTGCGACACCACAGAGCCGTCGGGGAAGAAAAAGCGTATTTCGAGTTCTGGCATCAGGTAGTCGATTAATTCATGCTCCGGCAAGAGCCAGAATTGAACCTTGTGGTAGGTATAGGGTTGGGCTTTTATACTCTTGCAGAGTTCGCTTCCCATATATTCTGTTACGCCTCCCTCCCACACACCGTAGAAGTTGCTCGGATCGCCGTCGCATTTGGCGAGGCTGAAAAGATTGAATTTCTTCTCTCCTAATACCTGATGCGAGGTTTCATCGCGTACTACGATCTTATAAGAGTGGTCGAATTCAATATTTGCGAAGGCGAGGGGAAGGTCGGCGCGGAAATCTTTATAGATCTTTCTGCCGGGAATGTAGACAAGCAGCGACTCTTTAGCGAGCACAGTTCCTTCAGTAGTGTCTACAAGAGCTACGGTTACTTGTCGGCGTACTCCATGCAGTGAGTTGATGTTGAGCGAACGTTCGTTTATAAACCGGAGATATACGATAATCTCGGATTGAGTCATTCCCACTGCGAAGTCCGAAGCCTCGCAGAACTGATCGATTTCACAAAGACTCTCGTTTGTACCGTCTCCACAAGGATATGGATTCACATGGATTAGGGAGACACCAAGGGGTTGTAGATTTGTTTTCATATCGTTTTACAGTTTAAATCAGTGAAATTAAATTTGATTCATTTTCATTTCGCCGGAGGCCTTCCTCCGGACACAATACCAACATGTCAAGGTACACGCTTCATTCAGTCGGCAGCACAGGAGTCGAAAAGACACACCAATGGCTGTCGGCACTTGATACGGAGCGAAAAATTTGTGGTGGAAAGAAATCGACGCACCGCATCAGGCTCCCGATAGGGCTGCCTTACCGAAAACTTTTTCTGAAAAATGCGATTGCGTCATAGCTGAAAATGAAGCATTTAAACTGTAAAAAAAGGAAGATGTCCAATTAGGGCTAATTCCCTTATGCCGCAAAATTAACGATTAATTTTGAATTTGCAAAATATGGGAATAAAATGATTGTTCGCTAAGTATATTACTTATTCCCTGAGAAAAGCAGCGTAAGCTTTGGAAATAACTTCCGCGCTACTATCAATATAATAATACAGGCACCAATGGTGGCAAATGGAGATATGATGTAGGTAACTAATTGTGCGTCAAACAAATACCCCCCCCATTTATTTTTGCGAGAATGTTGCTGACACACTGGGTGGTGAAATGTATAGGCACGCCGATGTAGGGTAGATTCACTCCATGCAAGGCGTAGATGAAGAAGCAACTCGATACGAGAAATTTATTGGGGCGCATCTTATACTTTGATATGCATACCGATGCAAGATAGACAATGGATATCACTCCCATGCAGATATAGAACGGTAGCACCAAACCTCCGGTCTTTGTCTGCTGACCATCAAATACCGTGGTAATTACCAACAAAATAATTCCTAAAGGTAGGGCGATCGGAGAATACTTCTTCGCCCATTCCACGATATTGATACGGTTCATTGCAAAATATGCACCGGTAGAGAAAAAGAACCATGCGGTGATATTGAAACCGGGGATCAATGGCCATATCTTAGAGATATAAGCCAGAAAGAGAATGCCTATAAAACCCAGTTTCAGTCGTTTGAGAGCATAATAAATGACAGGGGTAGAAAGGGTCACTACTATCAGGTCGCGTAAGAACCACAGAGGAAGGTCATAAGGCCCGGTCATACGTAAATGTTCGCCAAGCCAGTTTGTCCGCTCTGTACCCCACACATGATAATCATAGAAAATATGCCAGCTTGCTTTCTTTATCATTCCGGATACGGCCGACATCTCTCCTGAGTCCTTGAGGACTAAGAGCAGACAGAATGCCAAATTGAGAAGAAAGGGGACAAGATTCCAGAGCGCATAAGGTATAAACAGCGTCTTGATTCTATTCCGGATCTTCTTTTGAAACGCAATCCAATCCCATTTCTGCATATTGATGAAGAATAGGAATCCGGAAATGAAAAAGAATGTAGGCACTGCTATTGCCGAGAATACATGAGAGAATACTATGCCAAATACGTTATATACTCCATGCCATGACCAAAGATCGAAATCTGCTGCCGGTAGATTTATAACTTTTGGATTCATGTGGATGAACACCACCATTACGGCCAGAGGAAACCGCAGAAGATCTATGGTTTGCGACTGAATCCGCTCTGACTCCGATTTAAAATCTTTAATCATGTAGATTCTTTTACTTCCGGAATAGTGTTACCGCAGCCTTGGATACAATGAAGAAGGCGGCCAGTAGAAGGACAATCAGAGCTGAGCAGGGCACATCGATCACAGTGGAGAGCAGGAGTCCGGCAACAGAGGCGGTGAGGGAGATTGCCGCAGATAGGAGCATCAGGGGGGTGAAGCGGTGGCTGAAGATTTCGGCTGTGATTATCGGCAGTGACATCATCGACATCAGAAGCATAACTCCTACAAGGCGTATGGTGAGCACGATGCAGACGGCTACAAATACGGTCATGGTGTAGCTTATGAAGCGCACAGGTAACCCGCTGACGGCTGCGAAATCGCGGTCAAATGCCACTGCTGCTATGGTTCGTCTTTTACAAAGGAAGAATATGGCGAGCAGGGCGGCGTAGCACCCGAATAGCCACAGATCAGGAATGGAAACGGTAAGAATATTGCCGAAGAGAAAGGCGTTGAGTTCGGGAACATAGCCGGGAGTCATGAAGACGAATAATACACCCAAGGCCATGCCAAGCGCCCATATCACCGCTATCGCTGAATCCTGACGCAGATGAAATTTCTCCGACATACTTTCCACCGCTGCGGATGATCCTATAGCAAATATTGCGGCCATTGCCACAGGACTGACTCCGAGGAAATAACCGAGCCCCAGACCGCCGAAGCATGCATGGGTGATACCGCCGGAGATAGCCACAAGGCGACGCGAAATGATATATGTGCCGATTACTGCCGAACATACGCTCAGCAGTACCACGGCGGCAAGCGCCTGCTGGAAGAAACTATACTGCAGGTACTGGAGCATGTGATGAGCGGGCCGCCCGTGCTTCGGCCACTATCATTATGAGTTCGTCGCGTACGGTTTCCGGGAGAGTGATTCCGCGTAACTGAAGACTTCGCGCCCATCCGGCAATATCGTCGGGGCGCATGGATAAGAGTACATCGCGGAATTCTTCTATTTCTTCATCGGTGTATGCATCCGCTTCCGTTCCGGCAAAGCGGTCGAGTTCCTCATCATCGTAATACTCGATTTGAGTTGATACAGATGCAAGAAGAGAATCTTTCTCACACGTTATGTGCATTCCGCAGCATTCTTCGCCGGAATTATCCGCCGGGAGTTCCTCCCCGGTGAGGGTGTCCTGACCTTGCGAAGTGCGGGTAATATGCATCCGGTGCTCGGCATAGAGCAGGGCACCGACGGCAACAAGGGCTGCGAGGAGGATGAATGCGACTGTCATTCTTCAGTAGAAGGAAGTGGTTCGGAAGGATCGGCAAGCGTAAAGCCTGCTGCCTGGAGATCTTCCCAGAACGCGGGATAGGATTTGTCTACTACTTCGATATCTTCTATAATTATTCCGGGTATGAAAACCGAAACGGGCGCGAGAGCCATTGCCATACGGTGATCGCCGTGTGCGTCGAATGTCGGCAGGGCGCGTACCGGTAAGCGTCGTCCGTCCCAGGTGAGACATGTGCCGTAAGCCTCGCTCTCAAGAATGCACCCGATTTTTGCCATTTCTTCAGTAAGAGCAGCAAGGCGGTCGCACTCTTTGTGCCGCAATGAGCCTACCCCGGAGAGACGGAAGGGTATTCCGGCCAGACAGCAAGTAACCACAAGAGCCGGAGCAGTGTCGGGTATGTCGGAAAGATCGGCATCCAGATTGCTCCACAAGTCGGGAGTGGCAGAAAGCTCGGCACCGTCGTCGGTAAACTCGGTTAGCACCCCAAGACGTTCGAAAAGCGCTGCAATGGCTTTGTCTCCCTGAAGAGACTCACCGGGAAGAGCTTTAAGAGTAACCCACCCTGCCGTCAGTGCTGCTATCTCGTACCAGAATGCGGCGGCACTCCAGTCGGGTTCAGCATCTACGATCGCTTTAAGGGGTTGAGGACAGTAAATCTCAACTTTATCGCGCTCAAAATCAACCTCGGCACCACGACGGCGCATCATCTCGGCTGTCATACGGATATAAGGCGTAGCGTGAGCGTCGCCAAGCAGACGGATCGAGAGAGGCGCCTCGAGAAGCGGTGCAATGAGCATAAGCGCCGATACGAACTGTGAGCTTTCCGAAGCATCGATATCCACGGTGCCTCCCGAAAGCTTTCGTCCGATGATTCGTAGTGGCGGGAATCCATCTTCTCCGGCATACTCGATATCTGCTCCAAGAAGCCGCAGTACATGCACCAGTGGCCCGATAGGACGTTGGTGCATACGGTCTGTGCCCCGCAATGTGCATCTGCACCCGTCGGTGGCAGCGCAAAGAGCGGTGAAGAACCGCATGGCTGTTCCGGCATCTGCAATGTCGATTTCCGATTCATCAGTCGGAAGGCCGGAAGAGAGAACGCTTGCTATTGTGCGTGTGTCGGTGCAGGAACTGTCGGAGGGTTTCTCGCCCGCAAGCCAATTGAGTATCAGAGCTCTTACTCCGATACTTTTACTTGCCGGAAGAGTTACGCTTGTCTCAAGAATTTCTTCAGGAGGGAAGATTCGAAAGCTTTTCAAAACGAGGCTGTCAGTTAGATTGGTAACAGTTGGACTTTACGGCTGCTGCAAGGCTCTGTAGGGCATTGGCAAGAACGCAGCGTGGTGTGCCGATGTTGAGTCGCGCGAATCCGGCACCCTGGGCGCCGAACATGGTTCCGTCGTTAAGAGCGAGATGAGCCTTGTCGAGAAGCAGATCCATGATTTCGCGCTGACATAGGTGGAGCTTGCGGAAGTCGAGCCAGAGAAGGAAGGAGGCCTCCGGTCGGATGACCTTGATATCAGGAATATTGCGGGTGCAGAAATCTTCTACGAATTCGATGTTGCTCTCAACGTAGGCGAGCATCTGGTCTAGCCACTTTTCGCCGTTGTTATATGCGGCTTCAGCTCCGATCGTGCTTATAAGCACGGGTGCGTTGAATTCGTTTACCTCGAGCCAATGGTAGAATTTTTCACGTAACTCAGGGTTCTTCACCACCATCCACGAGCTTACAAGACCCGGAATATTGAAGGTCTTAGAGGGTGCGCCGAGCATCACGCCGATTTCTTTCGCATCGTTGCTTGCGGCCAGGAATGGCACGTGCTTGCGGCCGTGGAGCATAAGATCGCCATGAATCTCATCGCTTACCACTATTGTACCTGCCTTGCGGCATATCGCAGCCACTTCAGCGAGTGTTTCACGGTCCCATTGGATTCCGATAGGATTGTGAGGGTTGCAGAGAATCATCATCTTCGGTTTGTTCTCTTCAACCACCTTGCGCAGGCCTTCGAGATCCATGGTATAGCGCTCTCCGTCGAAAAGGAGAGGATTCTCCACCACTTTGCGGCCGTTGCCTTCCACTACTGTACGGAATGGGGTGTACACCGGTGGCTGGATTACCACACCATCTCCTTCGCGGGTGAAATAATTCACCGCCAGAGCGATGCCTTTTACTACTCCGGGAATGAAGCAAAGTTCTTCGCGGGCAATGCCAAAATTATGACGGCGCAGATTCCAGTCGATTATCGACTGCCAGTAGCTTGATCCCGGCTCGGAATAACCGAGCACGGGATGCTGGATTCTTTTCGACAGTGCTTCGGTGATCTGCGGACACACAGCGAAGTCGAGATCCGCTATCCAAAGAGGAGTGAGGTCGTGTCGGCCGAAAACGCGGTCGAGACCTTCGATTTTCACGGCAGACGTGCCGCTGCGGTCGATTATACAGTCGAAATTGTAGGTGTGCATGATCAGAGATTTCGTCCGTGACAATTCTTGTACTTCTTACCGGATCCGCAGGGGCAGAGATCGTTGCGGCCTACCTTGGGTGCGGCCTTGGCGGGCATCACTTTTTCTCTTTGTCCCTGAGGTGCCGAAGCGGCGCGGCGCTGTTCTTCCTCTCCGGGCAGATCGGCCTTGGAGGTGCGGTAGTTCTGGCGCGTGGGGAGTTCTGCTTGAGTTTCTTTCACTTCGGGCTGGCGCTTTTCGGGAGCGGGAGCTTCCTGGCCTTCAGCCTGCTGTTGGGGTGCGGGCTGCTGGCGGATAAAAATCTGTCCGCGCATAAGTGCCGACACCGCTTTGGTGTTGAGGTTGGAGAGCATGTTCTCGAAGAGGTGGAAGGATTCCACTTTGTAGATTACGAGAGGATCTTTCTGCTCGTAAGCAGCATTCTGGACACTCTGGCGAAGCTGGTCGAGCTCGCGGAGATGTTCCTTCCAGAGTTCGTCGATAGTGACGAGCATGAGTGCTTTGTGCCATTCGCGTACAATTGTTCGGCATTCGCTCTCTACGGCCTTGCGGAGGTCGGTGCGGATGTTGAACACACGTTTACCGTCGGTGATAGGCACGAGGATAAGACCGTCGTAGTCGGTGTTGGCAGCCATTTGTGTAACTACGGGGAGTGCCACCTCGCGAATGCGGTCGCTCTTGCGGTCGAGAGCTGCTACGGCAGCAGCATGGAGTGTGTCGATCTTTTCTTCGCGCGACATGTTGGAGTATTGCTCTTCGGTGAAGGGAGCTTCCATGGCAAGCACGCGGAATATCTCGGTGCAAAGGTCGGGATACTGAGAGGGATTTTCGTTGTTGACGATTATGTTCTCAACAGTATCGTAGAGCATGTTGGCGATATCCACTCCTATGCGTTCTCCGAGTACGGCGTGTCGGCGGCGCTCGTAGATATACGTACGCTGCTTGTTCATCACGTCGTCAAACTCAAGAAGACGCTTGCGGATACCGAAGTTGTTCTCTTCAACTCGCTTCTGCGCTTTCTCGATAGCGTTGTTCACCATCTTATGCTCGATCATCTCGCCTTCCTTGTAACCCAGGCGGTCAAGCATCCTTACTACAGAATCAGTGGCGAACAGGCGCATGAGCTGGTCTTCGAACGACACGAAGAATACCGACGAACCCGGGTCGCCCTGACGGCCTGAACGGCCACGGAGCTGACGGTCGACACGGCGTGATTCGTGACGCTCCGTGCCGATGATTGCGAGACCTCCGGCCTCTTTAACCTCCGGTGTAAGCTTGATGTCGGTACCGCGGCCTGCCATGTTGGTGGCAATAGTAACCACACCCTTTCGGCCTGCGAGAGCCACAACCTCAGCTTCGCGCTGGTGAAGCTTGGCATTGAGCACCTGGGCTTCAATCTTGCGCATGTCGAGCATTCGCTTGAGGAGCTCCGATATTTCTACCGAAGTAGTACCTACGAGTACCGGACGACCGGCGTCGCGCAGACGCACGATTTCTTCGATTACGGCTGCGTATTTCTCTTTCTTGGTTCGGTACACACGGTCGTTCATGTCGATACGTGCCACCGGACGGTTCGTAGGAATAGTGACCATGTCGAGTTTATAGATATCCCAGAACTCACCGGCTTCAGTCTCAGCGGTACCGGTCATACCGGCGAGCTTGTGATACATACGGAAGTAGTTCTGGAGAGTGATGGTGGCGAATGTCTGGGTTGCAGCTTCGACTTTCACTCCCTCCTTGGCCTCGATGGCCTGATGCAGACCGTCGGAGTAGCGGCGGCCTTCCATGATGCGGCCGGTCTGCTCATCGACGATCTTGATCTTATTGTCATCGATTACGTATTCCTCATCTTTATTGAAAAGGGTATAAGCCTTGAGCAGCTGGCTGACGGTGTGGACGCGTTCGGCTTTCACTGCGTAGTTCTGCATCAGTTCGTCCTTGCGCAGCGATTTCTCTTCGCCGTCAGGCATCGTTTCGAGTTCAGATAGCTGTGCGGCGATGTCGGGGAGCACGAAGAAGGTGGGATCGTCGGTCTTGCCTGTCAGCTCGTCGATGCCCTTGTCGGTGAGATCGACCTGGCGGTTCTTTTCATCGACCTTGTAGTAGAGCGGTTCCACTGCCTTGGGCATTTCGCGGGCATTATCCTGCAGGAAGTAGCCTTCGGTCTTGAGCAGTAAGGCTTTCATGCCTTCCTGTGAGAGGAACTTGATGAGAGGCTGATATTTGGGCCCGGCCAGATAGGCGCGATAGAGTGCGAGGGCTCCTTCCTTCTGAGTGTCGGAATTGTCTGATGCGATCTTCTCTTTGGCTTCTGTCATCAGTTTGATCTGGAGCTTGCGCTGAGCTTCGACCACTTTCTGCACGTTGGGCTTGAATTGGTCGAAATACTGATCTTCGATACTTGTCCAGAAACCTCTCAATTTTGCAAAATTATTTTGCTTATATTTCGACTTCTAGGCAAAATTAAAAAATAAAAAATA
>CAYYQS010000076.1:0-11505 GCA_964472555.1 uncultured Bacteroides sp. | reverse complement strand
CAGAAAAATGCAACAAGGCTGCTGGCACACGTGCCCGCAAGGCTTCTCTTGAACTTGAAAAACTTATGAAAGAATTCCGCAAAGCTTCTCTCGAGGCTTCCAAGAAATAATCTTTCTTCAGCTCCACAATAAATAAAGGCACCCCGCAAGAGGTGCCTTTATTTATTGTGGAAAGATTGAACAGAGGCATAGCATTGTCGTTTTTTTTCGCTAATTTTGCATATTGAATTAATACAAATTCTTATGCTTTTCAATTCCTTAGAATTCTTAGTATTCTTCCCTATTGTCGTGATCCTCTACTGGATATTAGACAATCGGCTCAGGAATCCTATGCTTCTAATTGCGAGCTACTATTTCTATATGAACTGGAAGCCGGTATATGCCCTCCTTATCCTGCTTTCCACCTTTACGACATATACCGGAGCTTGTCTTATAAGTAGCCGTCCAGGGAAAAAGAAGTTGTGGATATCGTTGTGCATATCACTGAACCTTATCATTCTTTTCCTTTTCAAATACCTGACTTTTGCCGCAGACTCGCTTCAATACCTTATGGACGAGGCTGGCTTGGGAATCGCTGTACCACAATTCACGTTGCTACTACCCGTGGGTATATCGTTCTACACATTTCAGGTAATAGGATATATTGTAGACGTTTATCGGGGGAATATTCAAGCGGAAAAAAATTTTCTCACGTATGCACTCTTTGTGTCGTTCTTTCCACAACTTGTAGCCGGACCTATAGAACGAGCAAAAAATCTTTTGCCACAATTTCATTCAGTACATCGATTCGATAGCCAGAAATTTATTTCCGGCCTTAAACTGATGATCTGGGGTTATTTTATGAAATTATGTATTGCTGAAACTGTTGCACCTTACGTTGATGCTGTATTCAATAACATAGGGCTGCACAACGGCATCAGTATATGGCTTGCAACATTTTTCTTTACCTTCCAGATATTTTGTGATTTCGGGGGATATTCACTTATAGCTATCGGAACGGCCCGAAGTGTTGGTTTCGATTTAATGCAGAATTTCAGGCAACCCTATCTGGCAAAAAATGTAAAAGAATTCTGGCGTAGTTGGCATATAAGTCTATCATCGTGGTTTACTGACTATGTCTATATACCTCTGGGAGGAAATCGCTGCAGCACGACCAAACACCACCGAAATCTGTTTATCACCTTTCTTGTAAGCGGATTGTGGCACGGAGCGAACTGGACTTTCGTAATATGGGGAGCATATCACGGCTTACTTCAGGTGCTACACTCTATCAAAAGAAAAATCTTCCCTAAAAAAAAGGATATAAGCCGGATATTAACACTTGCGGGCACCTTCATAACGTTCGTGTTAATGATGCTTGGCTGGGTGTTGTTCAGAGCGAACAATATGCACGATGCGGTTATAGCCTACAAGCAAATGCTTCACCCCATTGGCAAGCTCTATACGGGTAACGGCATTCCCAGCCTTGTGCTCCCGATGATAATGATATTCCTCCTAATGCTAAAAGAGATAAAGGATGAACATAATATAAATATTCACTTAACAAGCAATCGCAATATCGTAGTCAGTGGCTTCTGGACGGCGACTCTCATTTTCATCATTCTGTTATGCGCGAGTTTTGAAAGCGGACAATTCATCTATTTTCAGTTTTAAATATGAAAAGATTAATAACTTGGATTGGAACAATAGTTCTTACGCTTGTCGTGCTTGACGTGGCTCTCGGATTGTCTTTCAAGTACTATATGGCTCACCGAGGACTGCCCGGAGACTACGAGGCTATCGACTATATTCTGCATAGGAATGATAATGATATACTTGTGCTTGGAAGTAGTGTAGGATTAAACAGTCTTAATACCAAGGCTATAGAAGACAGCCTCGGGATTAAGACCTTTAATGCTTCTGCAAACGGACAGACCTTACCATTTTTCGTGAGCATGCTTAAGGGAATAGTCAATGAGAAGCATAAGCCCAAATTGATAGTTCTGTGTCTTACACTTTCAAATCTTACTACCACCGGGTTGGGCGACCGATATAATTTTCTCGCACCATACTATGGAGAGTCGATAGGAGACATCGATGAAAGATTAGAAGAATTAAGCCCGATGGAAAGCGTCTTTTTGAAAAGCAATGCTTACCGTCTTAATACTATATGGTTCAGGATTTTCCTATACAACTTTTTCTCAGCCGGAATAAAAGGAGAAAATGGCTATATCGGAAAGCCCGTACCTTCGGTTTTTCCCTCAAAAGTAAGATATCCACAAGAGAGCATAAGCGATGAGCGCTATTCGGAGATGAGTGAATTCCTAAGTATCTGCCGGGATAACGATATAGACCTAATGATATTTCTTACCCCTTTATATACTGATGACGATAATACGCGAGAAGTTGAGCGTCTAAGGAAGCAGGCTGAGGAATTTGGGGCGAAAGTGTACAACGATGTCCTAATAAAACCCATATCTTCCGACAGTACTCTCTTTTACGACCACGTTCACCTTAATATCGAAGGAACTAAAACTTATACTCCCATAGCTATCGAACGCATAAGAAACGAAATATCGAAGAAATGAAAATTGGAAGATTTCTTATAAGCCTCCTCATTCTGGTGTTTTCCGCATCATGCGCAGAAGAAGATGTAGGCAAGCTAAACTTTATAGGAGATTCAATCATAGCAAGGTGGCCACTGAGCGAGACCTTTCCATCGTACTATACTGCCAATTACGGTGTTTCAGGCAAAGGAATATCCTATGTAGAATCGTTAAAGGGACGTTTTACCGGTGAGACCGTGATTATTGAAATAGGGACAAACGACAATTTAAGTTTCATTGGCGAAAGTATCGACGATTATGCCGACCAATATATAGATGCAATAATCGGCACAGGTGCCAAGACGATTTATTTATATCCTGTGCTACCACGAGACTTCAAAAATGACAGGGAATACGTGAATGCCAATATCGAAGACTTCAACCGGATAATCCGAGACCGTGTAGAAGGCATCAGTTCGGTTGTATATCTCGACGTTTACGACCTGTTTATGTACGAAAATCACATCAATTATCAATATTACAGCGACGGCCTACATCTAAACATATATGGCTATGAAGTACTCTCCAAGTGTCTAATGGATAATCTAAGCATCCACAAATAAGCGAATTATGAAAAATTTGAAATATTTCCTGCCTCTGCTCCTCTTCTTTCTTACATCTTTGAGTTCGTATTCGAAAGTGGGAGTGGGTGTAAAAAACAACCGCTATATATATGGAGAATTGATGTTTAAAGATCACTACGCCTTAGGACTTAATGTGAGCGTTTTCTCGGAAAAGATCGGATTTCAATATGCCAAGGCATACTTTGGGTATCGTAATAGTATCATCAAGAATCTCGACTACACAGTATCCGGTGAGTTTGGCTCGGCTTTAAATGGCTCGTATTATTCCGGCGGAGCAAAAGCCGGGATTACGTACACCGCCTTTAAACGACTGTTTATCGATGCAGTTATTAATCCTCATTACGATTCGGGATACGGATATAAAACCTGCTTTAGCGCAGGGCCGGGTGTAATCATCACAAATGAAATCGATTTCTTTGTAAAGTATACCACGATACCCGAATACCGCATGTCGGAAGAAAGGCTCCACATAGGTTTCGACTTTAAGGTGAAGAAACTTAGTGTCACCCCAATACTCTCAGTCGGTACGTCAGCGCAAAATGGAGGTGGCAAGAACTTCAGAATCCTAATGAGTTTCAACTACATTTTCTGATTAGCAGAAACATTTATAGGGGAGTTATGGAAACTTAGAATTTCCATAACTCCCTGCGTGTGATTATCTCACGCCCAATTCGTCGATGAAGATGAAGGGATTGCCTCCGTGGCCGGGATGCCAGTCGGGGATGGGTGAGGCTCCTATGATGAAGCGGACGTAACGTGCCGACTGCGGGGTGAAAGATAAGCTGTAAGTGTCTACTTCAGAGACATGCTGCCCGGGACTGTCGTAGCTTCGCATGGCAACGGGAGTGAAGTTGACACCGTCGAGAGACAGGGCGACTTCATAAGAACTTGGAGGGAAGATCCAAGCACCGGTATCGGCGTTATTGCGGAAGAAAGCTTCGGCGATAGTCTGTTCTTTCTGTAGGTCGACCGTCAGGGTTATTTCGGGAGATACCCACCCGAGCCAGCGTCCGTCGGTGTAGCCGCTGCTTCCTATGCATGCATCGGTAAGTTGAGAGGCGCCGTCGAAAGTATAGCGGGGGTGTGGCGCAGGAGTGGCTTCGACGGGACGGAAAGTGGCTTCACTGAATTGCATTCCGGCACTGTACACACGCCCTTCCTTTCCGTCGCGTACCGCAACGGCCTGCAGAGCAACCGGCTCGGTGAATACGAGAGTATCGGTGAAGAGCGGACTTGCTGCAGTCGGTACGGATCCGTCGGTAGTGTAATGAACCGGGACTTTGTCGAAAGTAGTCAGCACAGCCTTCAGGCTACCGTTTGCCGGATCGGGGATTAGCGAACCCCTCACGTCGAATACATGAGTGGCATAGTTCCAACCCTGATTACGGTACATTGCCGTCAGAGGATTGAGTCGGCGGACGAAGTCGTTGATATCTTTCCGCGTGGGATCGCTCCACTGCACTTCGCTAAGAGCCGCCATTCGTGGCAGTTCCATATACTGTACATGGCTGAAAGTGGGGATATACTCAGTCCAGAGGTTGGCCTGCAAGCCTAAGATGTGCTTCTGTTCATCGGGGGTTAGTGCGTCCGGGACTGGTTCGTAGTTGTAGACCAATTCGACCGGAACATAACCACCTATCGCCAAAGGCTCTGATGACTGATCGGGACTCTGATAGAAATCGAAATAAAGATAGCGAGCCGGGGTCATGATCACATCGTGACCAAGTCTTGCACCCTTGATTCCACCGTCCTCACCACGCCACGACATGACAACCGCATCGGGAGCGAACTCGCTGTCGAGGACTTCATCCCAGCCAATTACGCGACGGCCACGATCGCGCAGGAACTGAGCCACATGTGCCATGATGTGATTCTGGAGTTTTGCCCAGCGCGTGCCGTGCTCATCATCATGGAATCCGAGGCTATCTGCCAATGCGTTGCACTTTTCGCACTCCATCCAGCGCTCTTTAGGACATTCGTCGCCTCCGATATGGAAGAGTGTGGAGGGGAATATATCGCACAGCTCGCCAAAGACATCGTCGAGGAATCTTTCGACTTCGGGATTCCCGACACAGAGCACATCCGGTTTACTTTCTTCCCAAGCACAATATACTTCGTAGGGTCCTCCAGTGCATCCGAGCTCCGGATAAGCGGCAAGTCCTGCAGAGAAGTGACCCGGAAGATCCACCTCAGGTATCACAGTAATACCTCGCTCGGCCGCGTAGCTAACTATGTGGCGCATCTGCTCCTGAGTATAGTACCCTTCTACGGGAATGGAATCGAAAATATTCCCATTGCGTCCAACGATGGTGTGCGGTCGTTTCGAACCGATTTCAGTGAGCAGAGGCCGACTCTTGATCTCCGGGCGCCACCCCTGATGATCGGTGAGATGCCAATGGAAAGTATTCAACTTGTGCAATGCCATCATGTCAAGGAAGACCTCAATTGAATCGATCGGGAAGAAATGACGGCTAACGTCGAGATGAGCACCCCGATAAGCAAAGCGAGGTCTATCGGCTATCTCTACGGCCGGAAACAGGACAGCAGAAGTCTTTCCGGCAGGTATAGACTGGCGCAAGGTCTGAATCCCATAGAACACGCCGCGGTCGGAGGTGCCGCTGACCCGGATGCCTTCGGGAGTGACAGAAAGCAAATAAGCCTCAGGATTATCTCCGGGAAGATCGGCGGTAAGGACAACCGAGCCTTTTTCTCCGGCCGCAACCACAGGAGTGAATCCGGTCTGCTCGAAGATGTAGTGGGCAAGCTGAGAAGCACGGAGGTGAAGAGCCGAGTCACCTTCGGGGTAAGCAATAACGGAATGCCGATCAAGCTTAAAAGGCTCCATGCGGGCAGACATGCTTACTTCGAGCGGCAATGGAACCACTGTGTAAGAAGCTTCGGTCGTTCCCTTACTGCAAGCGGAGACTACCGCCGCTAAAACCAACACAGGAAAGATTCGTTTGATCATAATCAGGGAGTTGTTTATGGGTAGATAACGTGGGTATTGCGAATTTTACACAAAGGTAGTGATTCTCCGGCAACATTATATAGCATCAGGAAAGTTTATAGTGATTTTTTAGTTAACTTTGCAATCAGAATAAACACGAAGAATTTATGCTCCAGATACTAATCAAAGAAAACGATAATTATTCACTTGGCGAAATGGCTCAGATGAGCCTTGAGGCCGGAACGGGGTGGCTCATTGTCAGCGCACCCAAGAGTGAACGCGATGCTATAAACGAGATAGCCACAATGTGCCGCGAAGCCGGAATAATGCTCTCGATAGAGAATGATGCAGAAACCGCCCGCGAGCTCGGACTGCACGGAGTGTTTGTTACCGACAGCTCAATATCACCGGTAAAACTGCGTGAGGACCTCGGCCCGGAAGCTATCATAGGCACTCTTACAGGCAGTC
This sequence comes from uncultured Bacteroides sp., assembly GCA_964472555.1. Lineage (GTDB taxonomy): Bacteria > Bacteroidota > Bacteroidia > Bacteroidales > Muribaculaceae > CAG-873. Next base: position 4,921 of record CAYYQS010000076.1, on the reverse strand, counting down.
CAGACTCGGCAGCTTCGCTTGCCCGTGCGGACATCGACTATGTAGCCCTGGAGGGGTCTATTGAAAAACCGTCGGACTTCATCAAAAGTCTTCGTGAAGCGGGATGTGAAATACCGGTAGTAGCTTACCGACCCGGCCTCCGACTGGACAAGACGGCGGTGGACCAGCTTCTTTCCGAGGGATTCTCCGGAATCTGCGGAGCTGATAAGATTTTCGATGAAAGTGATCCGATTGCTGCAATAGAGAATCTTCTCAGAAACTGAAATGGCCCGGGAGCTGACAAAGACACTTGCGCGGACTGCCCTACCGCTTGTGCTTGGGGTAGGTGTGGGTGTGTGGCTGTTCCACAAAGATGTGGACGCAGCAACACTGCGGTCGATAGTGTTTGACAGCCGGACAGTCTTCTGGTTACTTATAGCCCTACTGTTTGCTGCAGGCAGGGACTTCGGGCTTGCGTGGCGGTTCCATACGATAGCCGACGGCGACCTTACCTGGAGCCGCGCAGTCCGCACGGACCTGATGTGCGCTTTCACATCGGCGATTACGCCGTCGGTAGTCGGCGGAAGCGCGTTGGCAATCTTCTATCTCAACCGTGAGGGCATAAGTGTGGGGAGGGCCACGTCGCTGACACTTACCACTCTATTTCTCGATGAAATGTTTTTCGTAGTATGCTGTCCGCTGATAGCCCTGCTTGTGCCTTGGGCCGATTTATTCGGAGGAGCAATGACAGAAGGAAGCGACGAAGCAATGTTTATGGGTGGTGTCGAAATCGTTTTCTGGCTCGTATATGCGGGTATCTGTATCTGGACAGCTATACTTTACTTCGCTATCATTGCTCGACCGACATCAGCAGCGCGAATCCTGGCACGCTTGTCGACCTTACCGTTGTTGCGTAAATTCTCTAAGCGTATCGGCTCAATGGCGTCCAACATGGCAGCAACTTCGAAATGGATCAAGGGACGCCCCGCCAAGTGGTGGAGCCAAGTTTTCGGAGCCACAGTGGTATCGTGGTTTTCACGTTATTTCGTGGTCAACGCTCTCTTTATGGCCTTTGTGCCAGGGGCATCGCAGCTTCTGGTATTCGCCCGCCAGTGCGTGGTGTGGGTAGTACTGATGGTGAGTCCCACTCCCGGCGGCAGCGGCATAAGCGAATGGCTCTTCGCCAACTATTACGGCGACCTTATAGGAGCGGCGGGTATAGCAGCCATACTGGCTCTTGTGTGGCGAGTGCTCAGCTATTATATCTATCTTGTGGCCGGATGCGCCTTATTGCCGGGCTATTTCGGCAAAAAGCATAAAAAAGAAGAAATATGAAAAATTTTCTATCGGTAATCTTACTCATTCTCAGTCTCTTTTCAAGTGCTACACCGGCGCGAGGGTCGGAGAACGGAACGGTATTTGTAATACCTGTCGAGACTGAAATCGACAACAGTGCCTTCCACCATTTCCGACGGGCACTTGTTCAGGCCGATGAAACGGGTGCGTCGCTCGTACTGCTACGGCTCAATACCTACGGCGGAGCGCTTGATGCTGCGGACTCAATCCGCACGGCACTCATGAGACTCACGGTGCCAACTGTAGCTTTTGTAGACGTTAACGCTGCGTCGGCCGGTGCTCTTATAGCTCTGGCCTGCGACAGTGTCTTCATGGCCCCGGGCGCCAGTATGGGATCGGCGACGGTAGTGAACGGTGCAGGCGAACCTATGCCTGAGAAATATCAGTCGTACATGAGTACCATAATGCGGGCCACGGCCGAACACCACGGGCGTAAGCATCAAGGAGACTCTTTGGTCTGGCGCCGAGATCCTGCAATTGCAGCTTCGATGGTGAATCCCACGGAATCGGTATCTTTAACGGGGAGTCAGGCAGTTGATTGCGGTTATGCCGACGGTATTGCGACGAATCTCTCGGAGGTTCTCGATAAACTCTACAGAGGGGGCGCAAGAGTGGAATATTATCAAAGTAATCTTACCGATGACATACTCGGATTTCTGTCGAACGCAGCGGTGCGTGCAATACTTGTAATGCTGATCCTCGGCGGAATTTATATGGAGATGCATACTCCCGGGTTAGGAGTTGCGGCAGCCGTGGCAATGATTGCAACCGCGCTATATTTCATACCAATGATAGCGGGTGGTGCCATACCGGCATGGGTTCTGATACTGTTTATAGTCGGATTTGTGCTTATAGCACTGGAGATTTTTGTTGTCCCCGGCTTCGGAGTGTGCGGTATATCGGGTATACTTGCTGTGGCGGGGGCTCTTGTAGGAGCAATCATGGCTAACGATGCAGTGACCGGACTTGATCTCGGCTCGTTCGGACAATCGATAGCCGTTGTCGGAGCGGGAAGTATCGCTGCCATAGCCATAGTATGGTATCTTACATCGAGCAAAGGGCCCAAATGCTTCAGGCGTCATTCTGAACTGATGACAGAACTCAAGGTGTCGGACGGATTTGTGGGCGTTGACATGGGTCCGACAAAATATATAGGACAATATGCAGAGACAATGACGGTGCTACGCCCGGCCGGGAAGATCGCAATCGGAGAAAAGGTGTTCGATGCTGTTTCGACCGGGGATTTTATCCAGCCTCACCGCCGCGTGAAGATCCTGCGCTACGAAAATGCACAACTATACGTAACTGAAGAAATCCATGAATCATAAATTCTTAGCACTAATTCCGGCCCGCTATGCGTCGACGCGCTTCCCGGGCAAACCTCTCGCAATGCTCGGCGGTAAACCAGTGATCGAGCATGTGTACACCCGTGTGGCAGCGTCGATGCCTGATGTGGCTGTCGCCACGGACGACGAACGAATTTTCAAGGCCGTAGAGGCTTTCGGCGGACGCGCCGTGATGACTTCGGATAAACATAAGAGCGGTACTGACCGGTGTCTTGAAGCGTATAAGAGACTCGGATCTGATGCTGATATTGTGATAAATGTACAGGGCGACGAACCTTTCATCGCCACTGATCAGCTTGAAAGTCTTAAGGCGTGCTTTGGAGACGATAGTGTTGAGATAGCATCGCTGGCACGGCCGTTCGACAAAGACCGAGGGTTCGACGCTCTATTTGATCCCAATAGCGTTAAGGTGGTGATGGACAGTGCCATGAATGCGCTCTATTTTTCGCGGTCTATCATCCCTTACGTTCGCAATTACGACTGGAAGCAGTGGCTGGAACACGCACAGTTCTACACTCACGTAGGGCTTTATGGCTACCGAGCAGCGACTCTTGAGAAGCTTTGCGAACTACCTCAGAGTCCGCTTGAGATAGCGGAGTCGCTTGAGCAGCTGCGCTGGCTCGGGGCAGGCTACCGCATACGCATGGCCCTGACAGATAAGACGAATTTCGGCATCGACACACCTGCCGATCTTGAGGCCGCAAACGAATATCTATCTTCACAGAAATGAACCGCAAAACTGCGCCTGAGGTGCAATCATTCGGCCCCCTCTCTATCCCCGAAGAAAAGATTGAGCGACTCAGCAACGGACTTATTCTCCATATTATTTCAGGCGGAGAGCAGCCTGTGTGCTCAATTTCTGTCTATTTTAAAGGTGGAATTGCAGAGGCAGGAGAAATACTGCCTAAAATTATGCTCGATACTCTTGCCGACGCGGCAGGAGAATATACGGACGGTGCACTTGGAGAGCTACTCGACTATAACGGCGTGCGCATCGGGTCGGCGGTCTACGGCCACTGGAGTACTCTTAAAGTTTCCATGCTCAACCATAGAGCCGAGGCAGTGCTCCCGCTTGTGAAGGCGATACTTACTGCTCCACATTTTCCTGAGGAGCGTCTTGAAGTGGTGAAAACGGCTACAAGAGTGAGAATGGAAACATCGCTCAGGAATCCTGCTACGGTAGCCGACCGCCTTTTCGACCGTATGATAATCGGGAAAGGACATCCCTTGGCCCGCAATCCTGAACCAGCGGAGGCTGAGGCTGTAAGCCGCGAGGATGTGATTGATCTTCACCGGCGATTACTCAATCCTGCGGGCATGCACGTGTTCGTAATGGGGCAACTTGACGACTCTCTCCTCTCTCGGGTGCGGGAAACTTTCGGAACTCTCACAGCACAAGGTGAGATATTAAAGGATGTAATAGAGGCAAATCGTCCGCTTCCAGCCGGGATATATACTGAAAAAGGGCCTGCTGCGATGCAGGATGCCGTTTCGGCAGGAATTCCTACAATTTCTCGCGAAAATCCAGAGTATATCGCACTAAGACTCACTGTTATGGCGCTCGGCGGCTATTTCGGGAGCCGACTTATGGCAAATATCCGCGAGGAAAAGGGATTGACCTATGGCATTTATGCTTTCCTTGCCGCTTCTGCAGAAGGGGCGTACATCAAGATTTTCGCCCAATGCGACAAAGCATATACCGATACTGTTATAGAGGAAATCAAGAAGGAGCTGGTGTCGCTTGCCTCAAATCCTCCCGAAGGAGAGGAACTTGCGGCGCTGAAACTCCACGCAACAAGTGCCCTTGCTGAAATGCTCGACACTCCAATGGCAATCGGTGGCTACTACGCTGCCCGCCTGACAGCAGGTACTCCCGCCGACTACTTCGAGGCACAGCAAAAAGCTATATCATCGCTGACTTCGGCAGATATCGGTAGACTTGCGGAAAAATATCTTAAGCCTGAAGAGCTTCGAATCGGAATAATGGGGAGAGAGTGAGTATTCATAAACACTTATTCACATTTCAAGCTCCAGTTTTTCGAAAAATTTTTAGTTACTTTGCAACTTGAAATAAAAAACTAACAGACACTCCACATAAATATGAAAAAAAGCGCTTTACAGAAAGCCCGCGCAAACTATCAGCCTAAGCTGCCGATAGCCCTTCAGGGCGCAGTGAAAGTCGTAGAAGGCCGTCCTACTGAATCGGTTGCAGACCAGGAAGCTATCCGCAAACTTTTCCC
>CAYYQS010000075.1:1702-11542 GCA_964472555.1 uncultured Bacteroides sp. | reverse complement strand
CCTTACGGCCACTACCCCCTCAAAGTAGCGTGTCTACCAATTCCACCACCCGGACTGGAAGTGTCTGCCGAAGCAGAGAGGGAAGCTAAAAAAGCTTGAGCGAAAAACGGGACTCGAACCCGCGACCCCGACCTTGGCAAGGTCGTGCTCTACCAACTGAGCTATTTTCGCATGGTTTGTTTCTCAATTGCGGTGCAAAGTTATGCACTTTTTTCCTTTCCACCAAATTTTTTAATCAAAAATTTCAAATAAAAATACTGCCAATTACTTATCTGAGTGTTCTTCAACCACTTAAAGTTATCATACATCAATCCCCGAAAGCCAGTCGACTCTCAGGGATTGATGTAAGGAAATTCTTATCTTCATTATTATCTCCTGCGTGATTTGCAACAGCTTCCAATGTGTCCGGTAATGACCGAAGCTGCAAGGAGAATACCGAGTCCGGCAATTAAGATATGGTGAATTCTTTCTCGGCGTTCGCTTCTGCGGATACGCTCTTCTACATGCTGGAGCTCTTCTATTTCGCGAGCTTCCTGAGTTTTAATAAGTGCCATAATAAAAAGTGTTTTATGTTAGTTTGTATATATAACACTCAGGCACTTACTTTAGTTCAGAATGGATAACCTATAGCAAGATGAAAAGCGAGCGAATTTCCAAACGATTTCATATTATAATATCCTCTTTTCCCGGTATCATATGGTGCGTGTATCCCTATACCGAGGTCAGCTCTCAACACAAGCATGGATATATCGAATCTCAGACCGACTCCGGTTCCGAGAGCAAGATCTTTTAAGAATGTCGAAGCTTGAAGAGTACCACCCGGACGAAGTGCATCTTTCTTAAGCAGCCACACGTTACCGGTGTCTACAAACAATGCTCCATGAAGCGGACCGGCAAGTGGGAAGCGGTATTCAACGTTGGCTTCAAACTTAAATGTACCTGTACGATCAAAATTATCCTCAGGCTGTCCGGCTGGAGCTTTATAACTACCAGGACCAATAGACCGTACTGTAAATGCTCTGATCGAGTTAGCACCTCCAACATAGAACTGCTCCGAATACGGAACCTGGGAGGAGTTCCCGTATGCGTGGGCAGCTCCTACGGCTACCCTGCTTACCACCCAATTATCACCACTTAGAATCCGCCGACCCCACACAAGTTGTGCCGAACCTTTGACAAATTGAGAGAATGGGGCCCCGAAAAGTTTCTTCTCCCCTCTCTTGCCGCAAGCAGTATAAATAGTCCAGAAAAGGTTTCCCGCTTCCTGAACTGAGAATTGCCAATTGATCGTATTATCGCGGTTTATCTGTCTGTCGTAGACATAAGTATATATCATCTGAGGTATATACTGAGTCATGAAACTTTGTGCTACCGCCGGATTAGCGACCATTATGGAATCGAACTCCTCTGTGGTCTTCATCAAGTTGGTGTAGGTGAGTTTGAACAGAGTAAGAGTATTCTGCACATGACGCCTGAATCGCCAGTCGTAGTTGATCGAGGCGTTAAACTGTGCCATCTTAAAATAATGCGGCCGGTTGAGAAGATCTGCATTTAACTGGAAGCGGGTCCAGTTCAGCTGGTAACGACTACGCGGAATAAACTTGGGAGCGAGCAATCGCGGAAAGGCAAGAGAACCTGTAATACCGAATTCATAGGAGTTGAAAATGGAGCGGCTGCCGCTTCCTGTTTGCCACTCATACGATCCTGTAGCTTTTACAGAAAGTTGCTCGCCTCCTCCGAAAAGATTCTTGTTCGTTACTCCAAAGGTAAGACCCGGGCCTATATAACTATTAGATTTTGATGAAGCATTGACCTCGAGGGAGGTTTCAAGAGGTGTATCAAATGTACAATATATATCAACGTTCAACCGTTTTGCAGCCATGTTGGCCGTGTCGGGCATAGCATCAATATCGATTGAGTTAAAGATTCCGAGACGGGCGAGATTTGTCTGGGTGCTGTTCATCCGCCGAACGGAAAATATACTCCCCGGACGGAACGTGATGCACTCCTCTATCGACTTGCTTCTAAGTCGCGAGGGTATCATCTGAATAAGAGTAGCTCGTTTGAGTTCAATGGTATCAGGCTCCCCTCCTCCTTGATTACGGTCTACATGGATTGTAACGTGTCCAGTGGAGTACGGTACTCGTGCAAAGGCCGGAGTATTGGATGCGAGCATCATCTTTATGGCCACACTCCCAGGTGTTGCCACACTGTCTGCAAGATACTCTATAAATTCCGGACGGAAAAAATAATATCCGTGATTACGAAGACTATTGGTGATTCGTGTACGTGCTACCGAAAGGGAATCTACAGAATAACGTGGCATCCGCTGGGCAAGATATGGATCTTTTCGAGCAAGCGAATCGATAAAACTTCCAAGATCGGTACTGTCCGGAAGGAGCATCACTGTATCTATCGGATATGCCGGTCCCGGGATTATGTTGTACTTAATCTTAGCTTTCTTAGGATTTTTCGCCTTTTCAAGTTCATAAGTTGCAGTTCCCCGGAAATATCCGTTATTGTCGAGTATTTGCTCTATCATATGAGTCCTTACCTCAGGACGCACATCTGATACAAGTACAGGTTCCTCGACGAATTTTTCATACAACCAGTGCTTGAAGCCCTTAGGAGGGTTAGGCCAATGATTATACACCCAGAGCCCGAGGGGAAATGGATAGCGCCAGCCCAGCATTTTTATATAATTGTTGGGGGCAACATCAACCGAACTTTTCAGTGAGGATGTAAGCTCAGGCGATATGGCCGTACTATCAGATTTGGCAACGCTCATCTTCATACCTGTATACAGGATCTCGTCTGCCGGAATCTTACTTGTAGTTGAGCATCCTGCAATACACGTGATGATTATGCCAATAACTGCTGCGCGGCCCAGGCGTGAGGAAATACGGGTGGTCAGCCTCATTTATTTTCTTTGTTTTGTTCTTGTTTGACTTCTTGAACTTCTCCTTTTTCCTGGAGGTTCTCTTTTTCATCACGGCGGCGTACCTGAGCCGGAGAAAGGAACATATCTCCAATCCTCCGCAATTTGCGGCGATACACAAATCCGACACCGGTCTGAGTAATCTCTCCCTCAAGTATACTTTCATAACCGGTATGCCTGAATAAACGCAGATACATGCTGCGCTGACGGTTTAGGAAGTATTCGAAAGATATATCACTGATCAGATTCTGAGAGAAATTCTCGTCAGCATTTGCGTCTGTGCTGTAGTTACCACCGACCACAATCTTGAAACGATCATTGAAAAGTGACTTCGACACTTGATAGGAGTAGCTCATTGTCGAGGAGGTATTTCCACCTACAGTCTTATCATATTGATTTATGCCGAAAGATACGTCTACACCTCTAATATTGTTGGCTGCCCAGGTATTGATCTGTGATTCGAGGAATGAGAACAGAGGATTTCCGCTGAGAGATGCATTTCCTTTCGTGCCCGGACCCGTATACACATTGTAGAGCAGAAGATTCATAGCCTGATTTGCACGCTGCTCGGCCGACATGGATTCAAGCTCATTAGCTACCGTCATATCGTCATTTGTGCTCAAGTCGAAGGCTATATTCATATTATTCAAAGATCCTGTCACACCAAGCTTGACGTCGAAGTTTACCAATCGCGAGTCCTGACCGCTTTGGGTAACATTTGCTTTCAGCACATCCGTCATATGTATATTAAGCACCGGATTCATCATGTCTCCGTTAAAAGCGACATAACTTCCCTCATCAAAAGAGAAATTCTTCTCCGACATAAAGGGAGGTGTATAGCGTACGAAGCCTTGATCGATTGTCAGACGGCCCGTAAGCCTTCCGTCGCTGTCGAGAGGAGTCATGCTGTACTGCAACGTTCCGTTACTCTGAATCTGAGCCTTGTTCTTGCCGTCGGTCGAGAGATCGACATTTATGATAGTGCCCTCCTCTATGGTGAGCATGGCATCAAGAATCATGGCCATACCGTTACCAACCAGAGAATCTGCTTTGGCTACAGCTAAAGAATCGGTAAAATTGACGAACTTGACCATGTCCTCACTCGATTGACTCGTTAGAGACGAGGCAGCATCTGTGAGTACATACGTAACATTGGTCCCCGACAGGAGCTTCAGGTCTGCGTTCACATTAAGAAGTGACATACTTCCGTGGGCGTTGGCGTCCAGACTGATATATGCTTTGCCATACACATCGGCGCCTTTTCGTGCGCGATTGTTGTTTACTATCATCATGTCTTTAGCCTTAAGTCCGAGATTCATCCTGAGATTGGACATATCCGATAAGTCCACAGTCCCGTTTACTTTTAGAGGATTCTCATTGCAAGCGGTTATCGCGAAATCGCTGAATTGCACAACGCTGTTCTTCACTTCAATCGGGTTCTCACTGAATGTGAAGGGAGTACCGGTTAGTGCGAGCAGAACGGCGGTTGAATCGAAATCAAAAGTACCGTTATATATAGGAGCAGAGTCTGTTCCCGTAATCTTTAAACTTCCGTTAAGAACACCTGAGAGTTTAGCAGTTCCTTGAGGCAGAAAAGGATTGGCTGTGGAAAGTGGGAAGCTGATCATCGAAAGGTCAAGTGCAAGCGGCGAGACTGCCGTGCTGTCGTTGAGAGCTCCTGCGACAGTGATTGTCTTACGTCCGTCGGCATACAGATCCGCAGTTGCATGAAGGGTTCCGTCAGCTTGAGCGGATACATCAAAATCAGCCTTGAAATCAGCAACTTTCTCACGCCCATAGAAGAAGTTGGTGATAGAAGCCGAACCACTGCCTGTCAGGCGGTCTGCTATTCGGTTCAGACGTACGTCGGCGTTCACATCTCCTTTCACCGGTGGCGCGAAAGGATTGAACGAAATCCAGTCAGAGATATGTATATCACCTATCTTCACTACTAGATCTTCCTGCTCTCCGTCATGCACATGTTCACCACTTTCATCACCGGTATGCTCGGTATATATAGCTAAAGAGCTGTTGCCACCCTCCATATGAAGATTAGCGTCAATGTGCTTATCGGGTATATGATAAGTTATGAAGTTGTCGGAATTCACACTCCATTGCTGATAGCCGATAATTGGATTGAATGGATTGACACTTAAAGTAAATAGCGAATCAGAAGCCTCTGCCGTGGCTCTTAGGCCGAAGTCAAAGCCTGTTTTACCTTTAATGTTTTCCTGATGCAAGCCGAGTGAAAGTGTATTGGCAAGAAGAACACTCTTTATATCTACTTTGTGCCATTCATCCATATTGCCGGGGCGATTTAGCATACCTGCATTGATGAGAAGTAGTGAATCAACTCCGGAAGCAGAAATAAATATGGAATCGAGAGTCATGCTGCCTGTATCAAATCTGCGTATTCCGCCACTAAGATTCAATGTACTGTCGTTATTCGCACTTAAAACAATCGAACGTATTGACATTCCGTAAGGAGCCAGGACATCATTAACAAGATTGTTACTGCCGCCATGAAGATCTAAAGCAAACTCAGGAAGAGCCTCCGCAAGGGAGTCGACATTTATTGCAAATTTATCAATCTGATGTATGAGCACTTCCGAAGTTTTACTGAAACCGTCGGTAAGAGAGAATAGGCCCTCCGGGGCAGAGAAGTTGGCGCTGAGATCGCGGTTGTGAAGCGACGCTGTAGTAGTACTATCGTTCGCATCAAGGTGAACGTTAACTCCCGATAATGCGATTGTTCCTGTTTTCTGACTGAAGAAGAGGTCATTAATTATCAAATGTGCATTAATATCTTCTTTCCCTGGACCAATGGTAGCATCGGCAGTTGCGCTTACCTCAAGAGATGTCGGTTCGGTTGAGAATTTCAAGGCGAAAAGATCGACATTTTTACCGTCAACAAATGCATGCCAGTTAAATGTATCACCGTTTAGATTACCTTCTGCAGAAAGGGCGACATCCAGATCTTTATTAGAAGAAACTATGTCTGCTTTGGCATGCCCTTCTGCAAGCGTAACTGCAGCCTTAATGTCTTTATAAGGTACACCCATATATTCCACAAGAGCAATATCTGCCAATACTTCGCTCTCGGTTTTAGTACTGAAGAAATCAAAGCCATGACCCTTTGCAGTAAGACTGGACGTAAGGGATCCCAACCCCATTTCGGGCAGAAAAGCGCTTAGTGGGAATGCTTTAGTATCAAGTTTTGCAGAATAGCTCTCGAGTGTTCCGTTGAAACGCCCGTTCAAGGCAAGCGTTCCTCTTCCTGTTCTTGCACCAAGGTTTCCACTTATATTATTTCCCGACATAACCACATGTCCGTTGAGTGTCATCGGCGGAATAGCAAATGAGGACGCAGATTCAGTCCCAAGAGCGACAGTCTTCAGTCGGTCGACGTTAATAATATTTCCCTTTAAGGTCACATCAGCTCCGAGCTTATCGGGTATCATTGCATTTTCCAGAGTTCCGGTTGCATATAAATTAATGCAACGGTTTACTTGTAGATCGAGAGCTCTGATATCGATGAAGCCCATAGTGCCGGAGACGTCAATCTCTGTATCAATATCATTCCCGGCAGGAAGTGCATTAAAATACATACTGAACGCTGGGAACATGGCTGCGAGGTCTGCTGGGGCAAAACCGCCGTCGAGCTGCAATGAGACTGGCAATGAAGGATCTGCAGTCATATCGCCCATGCCGAGCAGACCGCCGAATGCAGCGGTTGTACCGGTCGGCGTGGAAAGTGTGACGTCTTTGAAGGTAAGCGCAGTGGCATCAATATCAAGTTCACCGTCTAACGAAAGTGTTACGCCACATCTTTCTGTGCCTCTCAGACTTATTGGTAACCGTAGATCAGTAGCCAGATTATAAAAATTATGCACATTCAGGTCAAGATCACTAACCTCAATATATGAGAAATCAAGACCAGGAAGTGGTGTAACTCCAGTTGTGGTATAGAGTGCGTGAGAATTTTTGAACCCTATGCTATCAATATTTATGGTCCATGGAGCTGTCTGGGTCGTGTCTGCAGAAGATTCTACAGGAGTTGGATACTCAGCAATCAAGGCACTGTCCGGAGCAATATATTTTGCATCAAGACATACCCCCGCCAATTTCTTAAGCTTTATCGTCTGCTTAAGAAGATCAATATTTCCCTCTAAAAGCGTAGCCCTTCCAATATATGCGCTAAGAGTGTCTATCGTCGGAAGCATGCGCATTGTATAGTTGAGTCTGTCTATGCTCAATTTTTCAAGGTCAATGCTCATTCTTGTTGGCTCGGAAGGGGACGAAGAAGTAGTGTCGGGGTTCAGAGTCATCGATACTCGACCTCCTGCAATTCTTCCTTCATTTATCTTTATGGCCATATCCGACAGTCCGACTGATGCAGGCTCTAAAGTGAGAGTATCAGCCTCTATAGTCATATACATTGAAGAGTCAGGAGCTCCCATTTTATATAAGGCTCCGTAAAGCTCAGCATTCTTTATCTTGGCCTTCCCCTCTAAAAGAGGGAACAATGCAACATCGGCGCTTAGAGAATTGGCAATCATCGTGGTATCGCCATTCTGAATCATTGCTACTCCCCCAATATCCAGCTTGAGGGGAAAACGCAACCTGAAAGTCTCAAGTTGGATTTCCAGACCATCACTTCCGTCGAATTTTCCAACGACAGCCTCTCTGATAAGAGTCTGACTCCATGGAGAGTATAGCAGAATGAGAAGTCCGCATATTAATAATACAAGAGCAGTTGCAGTATATGCCACAACCCTCATTATCCGACGAAATACAATCTGTGGTTTCAATTTTTTAAGATAAGTGATGAATATTAATTAAAACCCGATAACACATTAATTTGTTCGGACTTCTTTTCTTTTTATCTTTTTAAACGGATTTGTTCACTCAATTTTGCTCACCTTCACTCGCGTATTCTTCAATTTATAAGGGGAAACAGATGAGACTACTTCATCAGCTTTTTGAACTGGAACCGCTACATAAGAACAATGATCTCTAACGTCAATTTTCCCTATTTCCTTGGCTATGAGCCCTCCTTTCTGTATAAGGTAGCCTGCGACATCTCCTTTTGAAATCTTCTCACGCTTTCCTGCATTGATATAAAGCGTAGAGAAATCTGAATGTCTCACAGTTCCTTCACCTTTGGGCCAGAAGGTTTCGAGATTGGGGAAAAAGTCAGGAATCTTATCTACCGACGAAACTATCGCATACGCATCGCCAGAAGCCCCCATGCGGCCTGTCCGACCATTTCGGTGTGTCATGGCTTCTTCGGTCACAGGCAGATGATAATGCACAACAGCCTCTACTCCTTCGATATCCAGTCCTCGCGAAGCAAGATCGGTAGCGACAAGGATAGGAGTAGTACCATTAGCAAACGTAATCAAAGCCCTCTCACGTTTGTCCTGCTCAAGACCACCGTGGTAAAGGCAAACCGCAAAACCTTCTTTCTTTAGCGCCTTGAAAACTCTTTCAGCTGCTTCACGGTGATTTACAAAGATGATGGTCCGCTTATTATTTAAGTCTTTGAGAAGTAATTTTAGGGTATCAAGTTTATCTGCTGCGGCACTTTCTACCTGAAGAAATCTTATATCGGGGATTTGAGTGTTACCCTGTCGGTAATCAAGAATGTCAAAAGAGGCCTTTCCAAAGAATTCAGGTACAACATCGAGTTGAGTTGCCGAAGTCAATACAATAGTGCGGATATACCCTACTCTCTTTACAATCGCTTTTATATCAGCGAGGAATCCGAGTTCAAGAGATTTATCATATTCATCAAAGACTACAACTTCAGGATTATCTACTGAAAGGTTGCCACGTCGGAGATGATCCAATAGTCTACCAGGGGTTGCCACTATCACTGCCGGATTGCCCGAAATAATGTTTTGCTCCGCCTCTACACTATGTCCGCCGTAAAAAGCTGCCACGGCAAAGTCCGGTTTCCCTAATGCTCGTAGCACTTCAGTAATCTGAAGTACCAGTTCGCGAGTAGGAGCGATTACCAAACCCTGGACACCGACTTTATCTTTACTAAGGGACCGAAAAAGCGGAATTGCAAAACCAAGAGTCTTCCCGCTTCCTGTAGGGGCAAGGAGGATTTCTCTCGCAGGGAGCTGAATGTCGCACAGAGCCTCCTGCAGGGGCATGAGTTTCTGTATCCCAAGCCTCTCACGGACCCGCGACATGATAGTGGCCAGTTCCATAGATCAGAGTTTGCTATTGAGAATAGCCTCGAAAGCTTCTGCCGGAAGAAGTTCACCAGTTCCTACGTAATCCTGACGCTTGCCGTCGGGTGACAGGAAAACAACAGCGGGAATGGAACTTCCTACATTATATGCTTCAAACAGTTCTGGAAATTTATCCACATCCACCGAGAAGAATGTTACCTTACCAGCATACTTCTCTGCCATTTCTTCAAGCACTGGAGTGAGCTGGCGGCACGGACCGCACCAAACGGCATTGAAGTCTATCACCGTAAGCTGCTCAACATTTACACCGGGGGCTATGAGAGAGGCATCGGAAAGTTCAATGACTTTGCCATCTGTAGCCACGGGCGCTACTGCGACAACCGAATTTACTGTCTCCTGCTCCACTGCCTGAGCCGCGGCATCGGCCTCCTGAGTACTCTTGGTCGAGCAAGATGCTGCCATAAGAACTGAAACTGCAGCCAATACGAACGAAATCTTTTTCATAACTATATCTTTTATATTGCTAATAAATCAGCCGCCGGGGCTCTTCACTCCGGCGGCCATATAGCATAACGCTTTATCTAACGATTAGTTGAGAGCCGCGTTAGTTTTGTGTACTGCAGCTGCGCTTGCGGCAAAGAGTGCCTTCTCCTCGTCATTGAGTTCTGCGTGGGTCGTTGAATATGGATGGATAAC
>CAYYQS010000075.1:0-1692 GCA_964472555.1 uncultured Bacteroides sp. | reverse complement strand
GAGCAGCTGATAAGACGCTTCTGATCACCAAGCACAGCTGCAACAACCTGAGCAGCTGCTGCACCGGGAGCATACCATGCAGATGTACCGAGAAGTTTGGTGAGTGTTGCACCACCTACCATTGTATCGGCAACTACTTTGTCGAGTGTTTCTGCGTCAAGAAGGGTTGTTGCAGGGATACCGCGGTAAGCAGCCCAGCGCTTGAGAGGAATCATAGTTGTGTCGCCATGTCCACCTATTACGATACCCTCTACCTCATTGGCATTCGCATTTAGAGCTTGGCTGAGGAAATATTTGAAACGAGCGCTGTCGAGAGCTCCACCCATACCGATGATGCGGTTTTTGGGAAGACCTGAGATCTTGTGGATGAGATAAGTCATAGTGTCCATCGGGTTTGACACGCAGACGATGATAGCGTTAGGTGAATATTTGAGCACGCTTTCAGTCACTGACTTAACGATGCCTGCGTTGACGCCGATAAGCTCTTCGCGAGTCATGCCGGGCTTGCGGGGAATGCCTGAAGTGATGACTACGACATCAGAGTTTGCGGTCATCGCATAATCATTTGTAACGCCGATGAGACGTGAGTTGAGGCCGAGGATGTTAGCGGTCTGCATGATATCCATTGCCTTGCCTTCGCTGACACCTTCTTTGATATCGAGAAGAACTACTTCGTCTGCAACCTGAGTGGTCACCAATACATTTGCACAAGTTGCGCCTACATTACCGGCACCAACGACTGTAACTTTTGACATAAGTTGTATTTTTAATGTGTTTGTTGATATAATGTAATTCTGTTAGCCTTTCATGGCTCTCTATCGCCATGCGTCCGCAAAGTTAAACAAACTTCGGCCATTGCGCAACCATTTACATAAATTTTTCTTTAATTAAATCTTTATTACACCTATTTTAGTGAACTATAGCATATTTACATTCGTTATGCTCACGCCTTACCGATCAAGGTCCCGTCGGTTTAACCCTTTCTGGCCTCAACAGATGTCGGCGAAATGCTAAAAATAATTAATAGAGAAATATTTCCTTAATAACACTTTTTGCGAACAAAAAAATTTGTAACTTTGCATCTGATTAACTAGACAAAATTGCAAACAACATAAACATTCATATTTTTTCAGTTTACAACAATGAGCAACATTGAAGAAATCAAAAAAGCACGTATCGCAGGTATTAAAGAAGACCTCGTGAAATACGGCATCAACGGCACTACCGAAGTAGTTTACAACCCCTCTTACGAGCAGCTCTTCGCTGAAGAGACCCTCCCCTCACTCGAAGGCTATGAAAAAGGCGTTCTGACTGAGCTCAACGCTGTCAACGTGATGACCGGCGTCTACACCGGCCGCTCGCCTAAAGACAAATTCATCGTGCTCGACGAAAACTCTAAAGACAACGTTTGGTGGACAACCGAAGAATATAAGAACGACAACAAGCCCGCTACCGAGGAAGCTTGGAAGGCTTGCAAGACTCTCGCAGTTGACGAGCTCTCTAACAAGAAGCTCTATGTAGTCGATGGTTTCTGCGGTGCTAACAAAGACACCCGCATGGCTGTCCGCTTCATCATGGAAGTGGCATGGCAGGCTCACTTCGTGACCAACATGTTCATCCGTCCGACCGCCGAAGAGCTCAAGGACTTCACTCCCGACTTCATCGTCTACAACGCTTCTAAGGCTAAACTCA
>CAYYQS010000074.1:6570-11678 GCA_964472555.1 uncultured Bacteroides sp. | reverse complement strand
CCTCTTTCAAGAATGAAAATCTTGCGTCCTAGCCGATAGACGAATGGGCCTTGCTCAATTGCGAGTGCAAAGTTATGTATAATTTTTTTCTCTCGCAAGATTTTGCCGGGTGTCTATTGCTGTTTTAAGGTTTTTTTACAAATCCGAGAGCTTAAAAAATAGGCGCCGGACATCACGTCCAGCGCCATAATCAAAAATGTGTTTATGTCAAGTGGAGAGAGAAACTCTTATTTCACAAGAACCTTGCTTGTCTTCGCGACATGACGAACGATGGAGAGACCGTTTTCGGGATTTTCTACGCGAATACCCTGAAGGTTGAAATATTCTTTAGCTTCAGTATCAACAGATACTTCTTCTACGGCGCTTGTTACGCGAGGTGCAGAGAATGTCACCATTGCATTTTTACCCCAACCGCAACCTTCGGCGTTGAGGTCGACGGTCACCGTTCCGCTCCAATCTTCGTTAATTAATGAGTGGTCGCCAATGAAAAACCATTCAACTGCGTTGCCGTCGCATTCGACAGTTCCTCCTAAACCCCAGTTGGCTGAGTTCCATTCATAGTCACCAATCTTTAGTTCCGTACCCGCCGGGATAATCTGGCCCTCTGCACATGTGAAGGTGTATACACCGTCGGCAGTCTCTGTGAAAGCCCAGTTGTCGAGGTCGCCCTCGCCGGTACCCCAACCCCAGTTGTTCATGCCGCCGCGCAGATATAGAGTGATATCGGTTGGCTCGGGAGTAGTGGTGGTGATAACGATTTCGGTGAGGTTGCTGTTGACTACCAAGGTGTAGTCACCTTTCCAAGGCATAGTGATGTCGTAATCTCCCGGGATAAGTGCAATTGGTGAGCCAAGGTTTGCTTTGTCAACAGGTGAAATGGTGTTGTATGCTGCAGAGTTGAATGCATCCCATCCACCTACGTATTCATCCTCTCTTACAACAATGGAAGATGATACTGTCGACATCTTGAACTTCATCAAATTCTTGATAGTCACTGTGAATTTGCCGTCCTCGAGGGGTACTATAAGGTCATCACCTTCAACCCACGACAGGCCTTGGCCGTCGCCCTTAAGGTAGAGTTTATCAAAACTGACGACGGGGTCATCTCCTTGATTAGAGTCGGAGAATGTCACCATAGCATTTTTACCCCAGCCGCATCCTTCAGCATTAAGGTCGAGAGTCACTGTTCCGCTCCAATCCTTGGTGATCAAGGAATTGTCGCCATTTAAAAACCATGTAGATGCTTCACCGTTGCATTCGACTGCTCTACCGGCACCCCAATTTGCACCCCAATCATAGTCAGCAATCTTGAGTTCCGTACCCGCCGGGATAATCTGGCCCTCTGCACATGTGAAGGTGTATACACCGTCGGCAGTCTCTGTGAAAGCCCAGTTGTCGAGGTCGCCCTCGCCGGTACCCCAACCCCAGTTGTTCATGCCGCCGCGCAGATATAGAGTGATATCGGTTGGCTCGGGAGTAGTGGTGGTGATAACGATTTCGGTGAGGTTGCTGTTGATTACCAAGGTGTAGTCACCTTTCCAGGGCATTTTGATGTTGGCATCTCCCCGAACAAGAGCAACGGGTGAGCCAAGGTTTGCTTTGTCGATGGGCGAAATGGGAATGTATGCCGCAGAGTTGTATGTATCCCAACCCCCTACGAATTCGTCGTCGATTACATTAATGGCAGATGATAGCGTCGACATCTTGAACTGAACCAAGTCCTTGATAGTCAATGTGAATTTGCCGTCCTCGAGGGGTACTATAAGGTCTTCACCTTCAACCCATGACAGGCCTTGGCCTTGGCCTTTAAGGTAGATCTTATCAAAACTGACGACGGGGTCATCTCCTTGATTAGACTCGGAGAATGTCACCATTGCATTTCTACGCCAACCGCAGCCTTCGGCGTTGAGGTCGACAGTCACAGTTCCGCTCCAATCTTTGGTCATCAAGGAGTTGCTGCCGTTGAAAATCCAAGTAGATGGTTCACCGTCGCATACCACAGGACCATTGACACCCCAGTTTGCCGAACCCCAGCTTGCGTCAGCAATCTTGAATTCAGTACCAGCCGGGATTATCTGATCGTCTGCACATGTGAAGGTGTACACACCGTCTGCGGTCTTGGTGAAAGCCCAGTTGTCGAGTTCGCCCGCGCCGTTACCCCAGTTGTTCATTCCACCGCGCAGATATATGGTGATGTCGGTCGGTTCGGGAGTTGTGGTGGTAATTACGATTTCGGTGAGTTCGCTGTTGACTACCAAAGTGTAGTCACCTTCCCAAGGAAGTGTTATGTCGGCATCTCCCGGGACAAGAGCTACGGGTGTGCCAAGGTTTGCCTTGTCGATGGGTGAAAGTAAGGTATATGCTCCGGAGTTGAAAGCATCCCATCCTCCCACGGCTTTACCCTCGAATTCTCTAATAGCGGATGTAACCGTCGACATCTTGAACTTGCTAAGATCGGTGATAGTTACGGTATATTTCCCGTCTTCGAGGGGTACAGCGAGATCGGTACCTACATCCCACGACAGACCTTGGCCGTCGCCCTTGAAGTAGAGAGTCTGGGCGCTTGCTCCTGCACAGAAAAGAACTGTCGCGAGAAGAGCCGAGTAGAATTTTTTCATGTAAAACTTGGTAAGTTATTAGGTTAGTGGTCTTCCGGAAACGTAAAAATGTCCCAACTTTTTGAAGATTACTTGGTAATCATACAAAAGTCGGGACACATTATAAGAGATTATCTTGCAGATTACTTAACAAGTACCTTGCTTGTCTTCGCACCCTGACGAACGATGTAGAGACCGTTTTCGGGATTTGCTACGCGAACACCCTGAAGGTTGAAGTATTCTTTTTCTGCGTTTTCAACGCGTACGGAGTTCACGCCGTCTTCGAGGGGATCGGAGAAGGTTACCATAGCGTCTTTACCGAAGCCGCAGCCTTCTGCGTTGAGGTTAACTGTCACTGTGCCGCTCCAGTCTTCGGTCATCACGGAGTTGCCGGCGCTGAAGCCCCACTTATACTCAGAGCCGTCGCATTCGATACGCTGTAAACCGTTACCCCAGTTTGCAGAACCCCATTCAGCATCAGCGATTTTGAGTTCGGTATTGGCAGCGATGATCTGATCTTCAGCGCAAGTGAAAGTATATTTGCCGTTGCCATGGAATGTGAACTGCCAAGCGTCGAGGCTGCCGGGGTCGTTGCCCCAGTTGTTCATGCCGCCGCGGAGATAGATAGCGAGGTCGGTAGGCTCGGGAGTAGTTGTGGTAAGTGTGATTTCGGTGATAGCTTCGTTTACCACGATAGTGTAGTCGCCTTTCCATGGCATGGTGATATCCTGAGAGCCCTTTTCAAGAGCAAGGGGAGTGCCTAAGTTGGATTTTTCAACAGCAGTTGTGAGCATGTAAGCAGCTTCGTCGAAAGCATTCCAGCCGCCAACGGGGACTTCGTCGATAACATCAACAGTAGAGGGGCTGGTCGACATTTTGAACTTCATCAGGCTGTTGATAGTTACGGTGTACTTGCCGTCCTTGAGTTCAACCTTGAGGTCGTTACCTTCGTCCCAGGAGAGGCCTTCGCCGTCGCCTTTGAAGTAGAGAGCCTGTGCGCTTGCACTTGCGCAGAAGAGAGCTGCTGCAAGAAGAGTGGTGTAGAATTTTTTCATGTAAAAATTGTTAGGTGATTTGATATAGGTTGATTAAAGTAAGTATGAGTTCCGCCATTGCGGTTTCGGCTGCAAATTTACATTTATTTTCTTACATTCCAAAAAAATTCTGAAAAAAGATACAAGAAAAAATCCAGACAGAATTCTATTTATGCATCGATAAAAACTGTTACCAGTTTAACATATCAGGTTTCAATAGAAAGTCGATTAAACCAATTGTCACGATGCCTTCATCATTGCGTTTAGGCTTAATAGGGTCTTTAACTATGATGATTTTTTTAAAAGAATCGTCAATATTCAGTAAGGATGCGGATTCTTGACGCTCCTTGGCATCAGTAGGCATCATAAAGGCTGACTGGATGTAGTAACGCAGGCTACCTTGGTTTGCTACGAAGTCAACTTCGTATTGCTTACGTATTGTTTTGCCGTCTCTATCTGTGGCTCGTTGCTCTACTACACCAATATCAACTTGAAAACCGCGTATTTTTAGCTCATTATAGATTATATTCTCCATTATATGATTTTCTTCCTGTTGCCTGAAATCAAGAATGGCGTTGCGAACACCGACATCGGAAAAATAATACTTAGCAAGCGTGTTGATATACTTCTTGCCCTTAATATCATATCGAATAGCTTTTTCTATGAGGAATGAATCAGACATATATCCGATATAATTATCTATAGTCTTATTTGTCAAAGAAACGTTCTTAAGGCTTTTGAACGTATTCGCCAACTTATTAGGATTCGTGGGTGAACCAATGGCTGAAGCAATCACCTGAATCAGCTCTTTCATTTCAGCCTCTCCTCTGATTTTGTATCTTTCCACTATGTCGTTGATGTAAACAGTGGCATATAGACGTCTGAGATAGTCTTCTTTTTTCTTTGGTGTTTCTAATGTTATAACGTGAGGAAGACCGCCGTACGTATAATAGTCCGGCCATGCTTCAAGTGGATGCCGCTCGTCTACAGACATAAATTCTGAGAAAGAAAGGGGGTATACATGTATCTGGTCTCCTCTCCCTCGAAATTCAGTGATAATATCAGAAGACAAAAATCTCGAATTGCTTCCGGTAACGTAAACATCTGCATTGTCAATCTTCAGATAGCTGTTCAGAACATCTTCAAACTCTGAAACATGCTGGACTTCATCAAGAAGGATGTAGTACATATTACTATCCTTCATCAGAGAATCAATGTGGGAAAGCAATGCATCAGGATTTCGCAAGGAGATGTTTCTTCTATCTTCCAAATCAACTTTAATAATATGGTCGTCTTTTACTCCTTGCTCTTTCAAGTAGGAAGCAAACAATTTGAACAGTAGATAAGATTTACCTGAACGTCTTAATCCGGTAATTATTTTAATCAAACCATTATGCTTGCTGGTAATCAGCTGGTTGAGGTAGTAATCTCGTTTTATAATCATAATCCTATTCCAGAAAAATGACATTTATGTCAA
>CAYYQS010000074.1:0-6470 GCA_964472555.1 uncultured Bacteroides sp. | reverse complement strand
CTATTCCAGAAAAATGACATTTATGTCAACTTTTTGGAATAGAATTCGTATCTATCTAATGTAGATATCGGAATATCAACACTATAAATGCTAATTATTGATCTTTGCCTATATAGCACTTCAGATAATATGGTTGCGGGATATCCAGGGTGAAAATGTTGCAAAGATTGCGGTGAAATAATCCGCGACAGATACTTGGAATAAGGAGAGCGTCTTTCTCGAAAAAAAGAGGAAGGCGCTCTTTTTCTGCCGTTTTCATAGACGGTTCTGTTTGACATATCAAATAAAAAACGTATATTTGCAGAATACTAACCTCACGATCGGCCATGAAAGAATCCAAGAACATTATAAAAGTTTTCGTAGCATCGTCGCTTCAGCATGCTTCAGCACGCCTCAAAATAAAGGAGCGGCTTGAGCAACTTAATGGCGACGGGCACCTCAAGGCGAAAATCAATGTGTACCTTCATGAGAAGGACGGGACGTACAGTTTCCGCCAGGGCGAGGATTCGCAGGCCAAGATCTCGGCTGAGGCGCTTTCGAGCAACGCCTTCATCCTGTATGCCGGAGATGCCATAGGCAAGCGCACGATAGAGGAGTTTGAAAATGTGCTTGAGGGGAGCGACCGCAATTACACATTTATATATGTGATCCACAATCCCGACGATAAGCTTCCCGACTTCAACCCCGAAATCCACCGCACATGGAAAGAATTCGACAGCGAGTATCTCGGTGATAAAAAGCACGGTGTGACTTACTACGAAGTGCAGACTTCGGGCGAGACCCTCGACTTCCACCTCGACCGCATACGCGATGAGATGCTCTTCGAATCGCTCGTGCCGATCTTTCCTGCCGATCTCAGATATGAGAATCTCCTATCGAGCCAGCAGCAGAAGTATCGCTTAGGTAAAGATTTCTACTATCCGCGGCCTACCGATGAGCTTATCGCGCAGGCTGTTGCCAATCCGAAGAATCCGCTCACGATAGTGGCGGGCGAGTCGCTCTCGGGCAAGACACGGTCGATAGTCCATACACTCGCCGACATCTCCGACGACAAGGCAAAAGTCTACTTTCTCAGGGGAGCGGACTCAGATGCTGCAGAGCGATTCATGCATCTCAACATCGAGAAGCAGTTTCCCGCCGGATCCAAGAATATATTCGTAATCGATGAGATAGACCGTCTGCTGCTCAACGATTCCGACAGGAATTTAGTGGCCGACAATGCTTTGCCACGGAAGTTTGCTGATTTGGTCCACATTGCAGGGCAAGATCCCCGGCGGCTTGTAATCCTCGGCTCCACCAACTTCGATACCGACGAATTGCTCAACCAGCTTGCCAAAGTGGACTCCGCTCTGAGAGACAAAACGGAGTTTATCGACATCGAACCTATGGAAGTGGAGGAGATGCATCTGTTGGCGCGCCTTCTCCGTGCACGAAATCTCATTCCGACCGATGCTCTCGGGGAGATCAAGAAGGGAATGCCCATCGGTGCACTTTTCGTGGATCTGTCGGCTCTGAACAATATCTATGCCGCTGCCCTCAACATCAGGGATACTGTAGAGAGGCGACGCACCGCGCTGCTTTTCCATGCCATAAAATCGTTGGCGCTGTGGAAGTTCAGCGGACGTCATGATTTCGATCTTCTTCTCGACTTCTACAACTTTCTGCTCCGCCCGGGCCGAGGTGTAACTGCTGAGGAGCTGTGCTCAATGCTAAGCCGCTATCCCGAACTTATCACCGTGACGGTCGATACCGGCAGCGGATCTTCCTTTTTCGGACCCGCCGAACCGGTGTATAGTTTCGAGGTGGAGGATGTGATCCGCGACAGGGTGATGAAATTTGAGTCACAGTCGACCGAGACGCCGTCGGACGAGGACTATACCGGCAGCGCGATCAGGATTATAGGCTACCTGATTGACCGAAAGAGATCTGATTCGTCGCAAGATTTCTTCAGGCCGCTCACTATTCTCGTAAGCAGAGTGAGAAGACTGCTTGAGGATCCGAAGGCACTCAGCAGGATCTTCGACGAACTCACCAAACTGTATCCCGTAGACTCTCTCATCGACAGGCATGAACTCAAACCCACTGAATCGGAGGTCGCCAAAGACTGGGTGGATCATTGGCTCGGTGTGTGGGCGCAGGAGATGCTTTCGCGCAGTGATGAGGCCTATACTGCTGTCAGGGCTGTAATAGACAAGCGTCCCTCTCAGCAGCTCCTGGCAGTCGGACTCAGACACGAGCGCCTGAACGGCCTCCCTGACACTCTCTCGCATTATCTCTTTGAGGGAGGGAAGCTTAAGCCACAATACAGAGTGGCAGAGAGTAAGGAGCTGGCCGAAGAGCTCGTGGAGCGATTCCCGACGTTTGAAGAGGCTCTCCTCTGGACCGAGGAGAGAGATTATGACGAGCTTGTGCGCCGACTTTCATCTCCCGACTATTCCGGCTCTATCAAAAATGAAGCCGCGGTAAAGGCCCGCCTGGCGCATACTCTTGTGCTGCTCGCAAAAAGGATCACGGATAGCGCCCAGGTCCATGAGGTCTCTGCGATGCTCGACAGGCTGGATCAGAGGCGTCGCCGTGAAGGGTTATCGGGAATTTTTGCCGACGATCGCGAAAAGTATTTCGCCATGCTCTCTCCGGCCTTCTGGGAGCCGGTGTCGAAGCAGATTCCTTCGGCCGAACTTATCGGCTTCTTCCGGCAGCTTAATGCAATAGACTCTTCTTGGGCGGAGAACGGGAAAATCAACCGCGTGGGCATCAACAAGGAAATCATCCTAAACCAGTTAATGCGTCCGATGCAGAAGTTCGATGCCATTGAGTGCTGGGATTCCCTTGCCAAGACACCCGACACTTTCTCGCTGCGGATGATTATGGAGAAAATGGGAGATTTCGCGGAGGCAAAGAGTATCTTCGAGGAATATATGAAGAGTCACGGAAAGGATAAAATAAAGATTTCCCTTCTGCTCATCAACGTTCTTCTGAAACTTGCCAAGCGTTCCGCGGAAATCGAGGAGACAAACGAGCTCTGCCGCCTATATGGCATATTCAATGAAGGAGAGAACAGTGTGCTCGATGTCAACGATCCATATACCTTCGGGGCTCTGTATAATGTCGATCAGCTTCCCTTCGACGAACGGATGCGAATAGCGGCCTATCACAAAAATAAATTCGCGGTTCAGACGCCGCGCAAGCCGGAGGAACTCGGAAGCCTTATCTACAGGGCAGGGAAGTTCGACAGGACTTACAGTCTTCTTTATGAAAATTTTGGACTGAAATATTTCACCGAAGAGGAGCAGCGTGGACTGCAGAAGTCGCCGGTGGTTGTTTCGATGCTCTTCAAGAAAGTTAATACCGACGCCGACGGGGAGAAGGCCCGAAACCTGATCATGAGGCTGATTGAGGAATGGAGCGCTTCAGGGGATCTGAAAAAGATGATAGGTGATAAAGATACCAATATTATCACTGAGATTGTGAGAAAGGGTAGGATCTTCTCTTTCGATCAGCTCACCGATTTTCTGAACCGCCTGAAAGCTGCGGGTATCGACCCTACCGGCAATACCTATTTCGACCGCTTTTTCGCACTTCGGAAGATCCGGCACAGCTTGCGGCAAGGCGATCGTGCCAAGGCAATTGAGATTGCCAACAATCTTGTGCTTGCCTATTCGCACTCATCGCGGAGTCAGCTGCAACTTGCCATGTGGATCAGATGCAATATTGAGTCGGCAAAAGATAGTGAGGATCTTGAGCTCGACGTCATCCGGATCTACCCCTTTGTAGATGCCGACAAGACCTGGTCTCTTAGAGAGCAGACTCTGCTCGGGTTCGTGAAAAATATGTTGGAGCATCGCTATGCTCACTCGAAAGTACTCTATCACGTTCTGCTCTCTCTCGGACGCCAACTCCGCGATGCCGAATCGAAGGATAGCAGGGCAGCTCTCAAATCCGAGATTGAAAGCCTCCGCGATCTGGCCATTGAGAAACGGACCTTCCTCGACCATATCTCCTACTACCACCTCTCGGAGCTGGTGTCTCCTTATGGAGTGGATCTTCTGGCTATGGCGCCGGAATACTCGCCTATGGAAGACGTGGCCATGCGCATGTCGAGAGGTGTGATGACACGTCGGGAGGCCGAAGAATACGTCACTATGGTTGCCCGGCGGAGAGGTTATGACATCAAACTCACACAGACTTTCTATGATTTCGCTGTGACCTCCGAGCGCCTCAGCGATAAAAGCGTGGATGAATTGCTGCAGGATATAGGCCAGCTCCCCGACGGAATCATTTTTTCATCACGAATGTTTTATACGGCCATGAAGGGAGCAAAATCGCTCAAAGACGTGCTCGCTCTCGAAAAGGCGTATATCACTGCAAATCCCGATGCCGAAATCGACAGCGGAATGGTGCTGATGCTTATCAACAATTTCGAATCGAATCTTACGGTGTATGATATCCTCGGCTACATATCCCGCCATTCTCTTGCGCTTTCTCCCGAGGCGTTCTATCACCTGCTGTCGAAATGCAACACCTACCGCGAATATGAGAGTCTGCTTCCAGTGATGCCCGACGGCATTTTTACCGTCAACTACGTCCGCGCGCTCCTATACAGATTCTACGACAGCGATAAGCGCTGGGTGAACTGGGGCCTTTTCCGACCGTTCAACAACGAACGGACTCTCCGCGCATGGGCTGAACTTGTCAAGCAGTCTCCCGACTTTAAAGACAAGATAACCGACAGGCTCAGGTACCTCAAGAATACATTGGAATTAGGGAACGATCTCAATGCCTTCGCCTATAAGCTTCTGAAATATTCAGGGAGCAGATAACGCCGAGGTTTTGAATAGCAATCTTACTTTGGTTCCCCTAAAATATCATTTTAGGAATTTTCTATCATTGTCGCCACTCTCCAAAATTTGCATTTGATGAATGGCTATTTGATTTAGCTTCATTAGTCGCTCACTCTGTGGTATGCTTTGCTCGATGAAGACAGCATTGAGATTCTCCATGTTGGAGAGACATATAAGTTCGTTGATTGAAGCATAATCCCGGATATTCCCCTTCAAGTCGGGATTTTCCTCACGCCACTGGCGAGCAGTTTTACCGAACATCGCCACATTCAACACATCGGCTTCGTCAGCATACACATGCGATGCTTGTTCTCGTGTTATTTCAGCCGGGAGTAGATGAACTTTGATTGCATCAGTGTGTATACGGTAGTTAATTTTTGATAGTTCACGCTTTGCCGACCAACCGAGTTGTTTCTGCTCCTCTGTTTTGAGTCGTTGAAATTCTTCTATTAGATAAAGTTTGAATGGGACACTAATTGCCGATCCAAATTCAAATGCAATATCCTTATGAGCGTATGTGCCACCATAACGCCCCTTCTTTACAACAAGTCCGATTGGATTGGTGCGTTCAATCCATTCTGATGCACTTAATACGAAGGAGGGTAAGCCTGCACTCATCCGAAAGTGGTCAAATTCGACCACTTTAAAATTAGGGTTATGAATCACCTCCCAAGTGCCAAGAAACTCAATAGTGTAACGATTTCGCAACCAATTCTTGATAATATCGGCTGCGCGGCTCTCGCTATTTTTTGCTCCCGCCATATCTGTGAGAGATATATAGTCCTCTCCTTCAATCCCCAGTACAGTGATATTCGTATTTTGAACTATTATTTTAGCCATAATAATTTACACCAATGAACTAAAAGTACCGAAGAATTTTCATTTGTCGAAAAAATCTTCGGTACCTTGAGTTTTAGAATAATTATCTAATCCCGTTTTTTAATCGGGTTGCAGATCACTTCAGCTTCGAAACGATAGCTTCGGTGTCGCGGGCTATGGTGAGTTCCTCGTCGGTGGGGATTACCACGACCTTTACCTTTGAGTCGGGAGTGGAGATAAGAGCCTCTTCGCCGCGAACTTTGTTGGCTTCGGGGTCGATAGTTACGCCCATGAAGCCGAGTGTAGCGCAGACGTCAGCACGGAGCCCGGTCTGGTTCTCGCCCACACCACCGGTGAATACGATGATGTCGACACCACCCATTTCTGCAGCGTAAGCACCTATATACTTGGTGATTCGGAGTTCATACATGTCGAGTGCGAGGCGTGCGCGCTCATCTCCTGCTGCCACAGCGGCTTCGATTTCGCGCATGTCGTTGCTCAGTCCGCTAATGCCGAGAACGCCGCTTTCCTTGTTGATGATGGTCTGGAGCTGATCGGCAGAGAGGGAATGCTTGTTCATCAGATAGATAAGCGCACCTGGATCAACATCGCCTACGCGTGTGCCCATCATAAGACCTTCTACCGGGGTGAGACCCATTGAAGTGTCTACGCATTTACCGTCGACGATAGCAGCCATTGAAGCTCCGTTGCCGATATGGCAGGTGATGATGCGGCTCTTAGAGAGGTCGGCTCCCAGGAATTCGCAGGCACGTTTGCTCACATAGCGGTGGCTTGTGCCGTGGAAACCGT
>CAYYQS010000073.1:0-11711 GCA_964472555.1 uncultured Bacteroides sp. | reverse complement strand
GCTATTGTATTTATCTCAGGCTTTGATTACAAACTTCAAGCTCATGAAACTTAAAGGATATCTGTTTGCGGCAATAGCAGCTGCAACCTACGGAACTAATCCGGCATTTGCCGTGCCGCTGTATGATTCGGGTATGAATCCCACGAGCGTGCTCTTTTTCAGATACCTGTTGAGTTTACCTATATTGCTACTGCTGATCACGGCAAGAGGGCAAAGATTAAAACTGAAGAAATCGGAGATAGGTACGGTAGCGATCCTTGGAATACTTATGGGTTTATCCTCTTTGGGCTTGTTTGAATCATATAAGTACATGAATGCCGGAATCGCCTCGACGCTACTCTTTATGTATCCCGTGATGGTTGCTTTGTTCATGACTTTCTTCTATAACGAGCGTTTCAAGATAACCACTGGACTCTGTCTCGCTATAATGGGAGTCGGACTATTGCTTCTTCTACGTACGGGCGGAAACAGCAGTGTAAGTTTAGTCGGTTTCCTTTTCGTATTCCTATCGGCACTTACTTACGCCATATATCTGGTGATGACTAACGTTTCCTCCAAGATAAAACAAATACCGACTGTCACTTTACTCTTCTATCAGTTGCTTGCCGGGACTTTCGTGTTTGTCATCGTGCTGATGTCGGGGGAAGCATTGACTGTACCAAGAGGAGTGGTGTGCTGGATAGACGTATGGGCCTTGGCCATATTGCCTACCGTTGTGTCTCTCTACTGTACCACCGCGGCGATACATGCCATAGGTTCGACTCCGACCGCGATTTTCGGTGCCCTCGAGCCCGTCACGGCAGTTGTGCTGAGCATCGTATTTTTAAATCAGTCCATCACTCCCGTTCAACTCCTCGGAGGTCTTCTCATAGTTATTGCAACGTCGATGATAGTAGCCTCTGATCCCATTGAGCACACTCTGCTAAGGATGCGCAAACTGTTTCCGAAGGGAAAGTGATGGATGTCTCAGTAAATTATTCCTAATGTGAATAAAAGATTATATGTCTTTTAATGCAATATTCAACTTATGAAGTCCGTTTTTCATAAAACATCACATCACTATGAGAAGCTTCATATATCTATTCCTTATTTCATTGATTTTTACTTCCTGTACGGGCACGGATGACCCTAAGGAGAGAGTTTCGTGGCTATTATCCTCAATCTCCAATGGTACGGGAAACACTCGAAGCATAACTTATGATGCAAGTGGCCGAGTAATTGAGTACCAAGAGACATATCCTGAAGAGACGGTAGTTTGCTCATACACCTATCCGTCGGCTGATCGGATAAAAATCTCTACGAAGCACACAAGAAATGGTCAATGGAAGGAAGATGAAATCATTATTGAGTATGATGATGAGATGATCCTTGATAAAGGACTGGCTCTCAGTTGCGACGGAGTATTTACAAGATATGAGGGCGGTAAACTGTCAATGCAGAAGAAATATCAGCACAAGTTTGATTATTCTGCAGGTAACAATCTTGAGTCTGTACTTTGTACCGAATGGCGCAAGAGTGGCGATAACTGGATTTCACCCATCTCTTGGGAAAACAAATACATATGGGAAGATCAGAATATCTCCCGGATAGAGGAATACTCAGCTAAGAGCGTCCCGGATTATATCTGTGAATACAGCTATTCTAAAACTTCGGGTATCCAGAATATTGTTAGGATCCATTTCGGCCGGTACCAATATTATCCCTTGCAGTTAAATGGTATTTTAGGTACACAACCGAACAATTTAATAATCGGGGTGAGTAGTTCAAGCTATGGAGTAAGTAATCCTCACACTGAGTTCGAATACAATATTGAGGACGGAAGGATATCAAGCTATATCGAAAGTAGGAACGGCGTCTCAGACACTTACTTTGTCCGTTGGGTTAAATGAGGCAAAATAGCCACTCTGCGACGTCTCAATAATTACTAAATATGAAAAGACTTCCGTTCATCATCATACTATTGTCAATACTTCTGTCGAGTTGCACTACATTCAAGGCAATCAAGTGTGGAAGTCCCTCGACACATACCTGGCGCAATTTTGCAGTAGACACTATTCATGCAGATTCTTCCGGAGAACCTGTGTTGATTTCCACTGACTCTCGCGACAGATATTTTGAAGACTCAAAATTTACGGGAGGTCGGTTTGATAACGAAACAATTGGAGAATTCTTTAAGCGAGTCAGAGGTGACGGAGCGTTGCTGATAGTCCGCAATGACACCATCCTCCTTGAAGAATATTACGGCGACTTCTCTCCCTTATCGCCCTCAAACATTTTCTCGATATCGAAGGCGGTGACTGCTTTGCTGTGCGGTATAGCGGTTGATGAGGGTTATATTTTGATTTCCGACCCTATTACCAAGTATATTCCAGAACTGAACATTGCAGACCCGCTTTTTAAGGAACTCACCATTGAGCATCTTCTTGACATGCGCACAGGTCTCGACTTTGAGGAAAGTTATGGCTGGAATCCTTTTTCAAAGATGGCCAAATTGTATTACGGCCCGAATGTTGTAAATCAGTTCCGTAAACTGCATTTTAAATCAGAGCCGGGGACGAGTCACTATTATAATTCCATGGCTACGGCACTGTTAGGTGTTGCCATAGAGAGAGCCGTTGGGGTGCCATATTCATCTTATCTTCAGGAAAAGGTATGGAAACCTCTCGATATGGAAGCGGATGCTTTGATTTCACTTGACGATGGGAAGCACCGTCAGGCAAAAGCATATGGCGGGTTGGTGTCCAATGTCAGGGATTTAGCAAAAATAGGACGTCTGTATATCAATGGCGGAAAGTATAATGGCAAGCAGATTGTGAGTGAAGAATGGATCGACCGTTCGACCCATTCATCATTGGACAATGAGGCTTATTCGTTTGGCTGGAATAACATTATCACACGGATTGACGGAAAAGACACAGTCACTCCACGGTTTTTCGCACTCGGCTTGTTCGGTCAGGTCTTATTTTGCGACCCTACGCAGAATCTTATTTTCGTAACGTTGGGAGAAAAGAAAGGTTGCGAATACCACTTGCTATTTGATGATTTTTGCAATCTGATTTCGAAATAATAAATGGAATTATAAAAGTTGCAAGGAAGGGATCAGTAATTTAATATTTGAGATTGCGAAATGCGAAAGGACTTGAAAGATATGACTTTAGAAGAACTATGGCAACTATTTCCCATAGTTATTACTCCGCATAATCCTTTATGGAAAGAATGGGCAGAGGAAGAAATTTATCATCTCCGAAACATCCTTGCTGACTATGAACCTGTAATAAATCATATAGGTAGTACCGCCATTCCGGACATTCAAGCTAAACCTATTGTAGATATTTTGGTTGAAGTTTCAGAGGAGGTGGATTGGAATAAACTACATGACATTCTTGAATCCTCAGGGTATATTTGCATGTCTAATTCAGGGAACCGTATGAGTTTCAACAAGGGCTACACACCGTCGGGATATGCTGAAAGGGTATTCCATATACATATTCATCAACTTGGCGACAATGATGAACTATTTTTCCGTGATTATCTGATAGCTCATCCTGATGTGGCAAAGGAATATGAAAAACTAAAAATGAGTCTTTTGCCTGAGTTTAAGCATAACCGGGATGGATATACCGAAGCTAAGACAGAATTCATCAATAGAGTGAAAAAATTATCTTACTTGAGCAAGTTAGTTAATATGATGTAAATTCTATCTTTTCTTTTGCGTTCGCTTAGATAGCCAATACTGTATCGGCAAATAGATAATAGAAAATACGAATCCTTCAATGATTGTTGTTGGATTAAAGATTGAAGTGCCCTCAAAAATCCAACTAAGAATCCAAACCCCTAATGTAAAGCATAGCGTGAGTGCTATAATATCGATAACAATTATTAAAAATTTCTGTAACATAAGCATTGCATCCAGATATTATGTACAATGTCAGTTTTGTCATGAGTAATAGTTAAAAATCCCGCAGGCACTTCTGCTTGCGGGATTACACTTGAGAATTTCTTGAGCGGAGTGACCGAGATTCGAACTCGGGATACGCTTTTGGCGTATACACGCTTTCCAGGCGTGCCTCTTCAGCCACTCGAGCATCACTCCGTATTTGCGGTGCAAAGTTAGCGGTTTTGAGTGATATTTGCAATTATTATACCCGTTATTTAGTGTTAAAATCTGTTGGCCGGGATATAAATGAAATGTGCCGATACCCGAAGAGCCGACACATTCCATTTGAACGATACTATTTATCAGTCAAATATATGCTTTAGTTTTGAGAAAATTCTCTTGCTGTCTGCTTCCGTTGGCTTGATATTGGGAGCATCTTTAAGGCTTTCGAAAGTAGCTTTCTGAGCATCATCGAGTTTCTCCGGAATATATACCATTACATTGATAAGCTCGTCGCCACGGCCGCCGTTTTCATTGTCAGGAAGTCCTTTGCCTCTGAGGCGAAGCACCTTTCCGGGTTGGGTTCCGGCAGGAATGTTTATTCGGGCACGGCCTGTGATTGTCGGAATCTCTACTGACCCACCGAGAGTTGCCGTTGGAATATCAAGCATGAGGTTGTAAATAACGTCGGCACCGTCGCGGATCAGCTCGGGGTGCTTGATCTCTTCTACAACTACGAGAAGGTCGCCGGGTACGCCTCCGCCCTTGGGGTAGTTGCCTTTGCCGCGGAGTGCGAAAGTCTGGCCTTCCTGTGCTCCGGCAGGAATGGTGAATGTCACTTCCTGATCCTTGCGGTTCACACCGGTGCCGTTGCAATAGGAGCACTGCTCGGTGATGACTTTGCCTGTGCCGTTACATTGCGGACATTCGGCCACGGCGTTCTGAATGCCGAACATTGTCTGCTGCTGCACGTTGATATGACCCTGGCCGTGACAGCGGGGACAAGTGGCAAATGCTACACCGTCTTTTGCACCGGTGCCTTTGCAATGCTCACATTCCACGAAGGTAGGCACGCGGAGTGTCTTCGTCACTCCGTTGGCAATATCTTCAAGCGAGAGTTTCACACGGATACGTACATCGCCACCTCGCTTCTGACGTTTCTGCCGACGACCGCCCGTGGCGCTTCCGAAGCCGCCGAAGTCAAATCCACCAAATTCCTGAGCGAATCGGTTGAGGATATCGTTGATGTCGAAGTCCTGACTTGAATAGTAGCCACCAGCTCCGCCACCGCCGAATCCCTGCGGGCCCATAGCGTGGCCGTACTGATCGTAGAGCTGGCGCTTTTTCTCGTCGCTGAGCACGTCGTAAGCCTCTGCGGCTTCCTTGAATTTCTCCTCAGCCTCTTTGTTGTCAGGATTACGGTCGGGGTGAAATTCTATGGCCTTCTTTCGATAGGCTTTCTTTATCTGCTCCGGGGTAGCGTTCTTGTCCACTCCGAGCACTTCATAGTAGTCTCTCTTATTTTCCATATATTATTCTCCTACAGCAACTTTAGCGTGACGAAGAACTTTATCGTTAATCATATATCCCTTCTGGGTGGTATCGATCACTTTACCCTTAAGATCCTCCGAGGGAGCAGGGATTGTAGCAATAGCATCGTGGAGGTCGGAGTTGAAGTCGGCTCCGGTTGATTCCATAGCTTTTACGCCGTTGCTTTCGAGGAATTTAATGAGTTTATTGTAGATAAGCTCCATACCCTGGCGGATAGCGTCGGCATCGGTCGATCCCTCTGTTGCAGCGAGACCGCGCTCGAAATCATCGACTATAGGAAGTAATCCGAGCAATACACGTTCGCCTGCGTTTTTCAGAAGATCGGCCTTCTCGCGGGTAACGCGTTTGCGGTAGTTGTCGAAGTCGGCCATAAGATAGAGATACTCATTCTTTTCTTTCTCAATTTCGGCACGTGCAGCTTCGAGTTCTTCCTGAAGATTCACTGCCGCCACATATTCCTCGTCGGCAACGAAATCATCTACGGTCTCCTCGTCGGTGACATCCATAATCTGAGGTTCTTCTTCGGGATTCTGCTGAAGGTCTTTATCGGGAGTGTCGTTGTTCTTGCTCATAGTCTTATCGTGTTTTTATTTTATTGATATACAAAAACTCGGCCAAAGAGTGTTAAAATACTCTCAGCTCGCAAAAATATAACAATAAAAGAGGGTGTTTCGTTCAGAAATCGAGAATCCCCGTGAATGTCACTCCCGAAGGGAAAGTTTTGGCGGCCTCTTCTGCCATTCTGGCATCATCGAAAAGCCCGAACACTGCAGATCCCGAGCCACTCATTGCAGTGTAGAAAGCTCCGCACCTGCGCATCTGTGCTACATATTCTGCCACAATAGGCCTGAGGTTGGAAATGTGGGGCTCAAAATCGTTGATGAGCACGTGGCATTCCTCCCATTCGTCGGGCCTCTTATCCAAGATTTCTCTGGTCAAGGAGCATCCTGCAGGCAATTTAGCAGGAGTTATTCCGGCATATGCCTCTTTTGTCGACACCGACTCAGTCTTAGGCTTGGCAATTGTTATGGCCTTACCCTTTAATACATCAACATTTATAGGAGAGAGAATATCACCTATACCTTCCACAAGCATCGGCCGGTTGTAGATAAAGAAAGGACAGTCAGCACCTACCTTAGCCGCTACCTTCGCTAAAGTGTCGTCATCGAGACCCAGATTAAAAATTTCATTCAGGCCTTTTAACGCGAACGACGCATCTGCAGAGCCTCCTCCAAGTCCTGCACCGTCTGGAATAACTTTCACCAGTGAGATATCGAGCGGAGGGAGGGTAGTGCTGAGGAAAGATTCCAATGCCCGGATAGCCTTCATCACAAGATTCTTTTCCGGCGGACAGCCACCGAGATCCGAGCCAATTAGTTTGAAAGACCCTGAACTGCCTTCGGGTGCTAAGGTCATTTCAAGAATATCGCACCAAGGAACCGGAATCATTATTGATTCTATATTGTGATAGCCGTCGTTCCGTCTTTCGAGCACTCTGAGGCCCAGATTTATCTTGCAGTTGGGAAAAAGAATCATTATCAATATCTATATCTGTGGATGTGCAAAGGTAGTAATTTAAAATCAATCCCTGCAATTATTTTCTCCTATTGTGAACTTTAAGCCTCCCTGAAGCATTATAAGATTATAAAAATCTTATCCCCATAACCAAAAAAATTCCACATTATGAAAGACTTCGGCTCACTTTTATTTAAAGTAAACGTTTCTAATTCCGAACCACATGCAGGCCAGATTTTAGTATCGGAACCCTTCAGGAGTGACGAATGTTTCAATCATGGTGTGATGACCGTAATCGACTATCTTGAAGAAGAAGGTGCTACGGCGGTAGTACTCAACAATCGCTCGGAATATATGCTCGGTGATCTGCTCGACGGTATTTCTCCCGATGTAAGAATCCCTGTGTTTTGCGGAGGACCCACCGGCCAGGACCGTCTTTTCTTCATCCATACCCTCGGCCCCGAAATAATACCCGAAGCGAGGGAGTTCGCTCCGGGCCTATACGTTGGCGGAAGTTTTGATGCCGCTGTTCAATATCTCAACAGTGGATATCCCACCGAAGGATATATAAGATTTTTTGTAGGATATACCAACTGGACAGAAGGTCAGCTCGAACGCGAGCTTAAGGCTGAACTTTGGGCAGAAGCTCCTGAAGCTGATATCAGCTGCGAAGAAATGCTTACCGGAGCTGCCGACAGTTACTGGCACAGAACGGTGCGGGCATTGGGCGAAAGATTCCGCCGCTGGTCGGTATTGCCTCGCAATGCCACTTGCAACTGATTGGTAAGAACTGAATTATTTACGGCGGCGCACTGATCGCGCTGCGTTCGACGACGAAGATGAAGGCTTGGAAGCTTTAGGCTTTCCTACCTTGGTCTTCGTTTTTGATTCAGTATCTTTTGTAGAGCGCTTGGTCGAGCGGGCGCTTGCACGGGTCCGTGAGGTTTTGGCAACAGTTTCCTCCTTCACCGAAGCACTGTCAGCACCCGAAGCAAGAGCTTCGCGAGCTTCTCTAGCTGCGATAACCTCCTCTCGCGTCGGCACCCATAGCTTCTTCTCGAAGTTATCGAGCGAACTCTGGATACTGTCCTGAGCTCTCTTCAGATTGTCGGGATCGGGATATAGCTGAACCATCGACTTATTCTTCAGATTGCGGGTTTTATAGATATCGCCGTCGTAGAGGTTAAGAGTGAAGAAATCGTCGTAAGTACAGGTCGGAAGATTATTGTCATCATCCACAAAAATGGTCTGCGCTGCAAGATACGGTCTCAGATCGGAGAATTTCACCCAGAACATGGGGTATTTGAGAGCATCCCCTCCGAAATCGCCCGAGCGGTGGAGCACAGGACAAATAGCCTCTACTACAGGTGTAAGGCGGTTGTTGCGCGTATCATACTCCCAGCGTTCAACCACATAGTAAGAGAGCACCTCGTTGGTAGGCACATCGTTCTCGTCGATATTGAATTTAGGATTCTTCTCCGTGGAGCCTTTAGCTTCGCTGAAGGGGATATAGAAACGCTCGAGCACGTCGCGAGTCTTGATACGGTACTTGTCTGTGAATATTTCGCGGCCATCGAGATACTCGTAGGCTGGAATGGTATTGTCAGCAAGCAGGCGCAGGATAATTCTGAAAAGATTCTCCTGCCCGTCGATCGGCTCCTCCGGGAAATAGAGAGGGGCGTTCTGATCCTTGTCGAGATCTATCGAGCGGTAGATAACCCTCATCCACTGCCTGTCGGCATCGGAGATCGACGAATTGTCTTCCGAGAAGAAATTCTGCATCCTTTCAGTCACTACAGTGCCGTCCTGCTGCTTGGGAGCATTGCGGTCGGCGCTACGACGGCGTACTATACCGCCGTTGTCGTCCTGAGCCATTGCAGTGAGTGCGAATCCGGTTGCCAGAGCGCCTGCTAATATCGATTTTATGATTGTATGCATAGCTGTATGCTTTATTTCCTGGTAGGGTTAATTTAAAATAACTTCCATTGGCGAGAGGTCGCGAGTGATTCCGTCGGGTCCCTTGGCGCGTATACGCGATATGAAGAAGCGCTTACCGCGGCCAAGACGCTGGAACTGAGCTTTCTGACGCTGCGAGAACTGTGAACCGGCACTGACTTCGGGCAGTGCATTGCCTGCAGAATCAAAAAATACCGTTTCGAAGCTCTCCACCGTGAAAGGTGTGTCTAAGAGACCGTCGTCGATAGCAGCCTCGAGTCCTGTCGAAGCCATAAGCAGTGCTTTACTGAACGGCTTGCCTCCGCGATAGTGTTCCGGATTGCCCTGAGCATCCTTATATGCGATGAATGGAGTGGGATCGGGAAGTTTTCGTACTCTGAAAGTTGTGGCTGCCATAGTCACGGGGTGACCGTCCATTGTCGCAGTTACGGTCACCACAGCATCCTTGCCCACAGCCTGCGGACGGGCCACCCAGGAGTCTCCTTTTCGGGTAAGAGTGCCGTTTGTCATAGTGGCGGAGATGTTGCCCATTGCCACACCTGGCACTGAAATGCTTATGGGATTGTCGATACCGGCATAGAGCACGTTCATAAGCGTTGCCGAAACTGTAGCCATAGGCTCGATAACGGTGTACGACGAACTGAAGTCGCGGCGCGTTGTCGTACCGTCGCCATTGGTCACCTCAAGCCAGCCTGAATAGTCGAAGTTGCCGGTCGAAGTTGCTGCCACTTCAAAGATACCGAGGTCATTGTCGAGTGGATGTCCTTGAATGTAGACCTTCGGACGTTGAGTGGTATCCACCGCCGCAAGCACAATGTTGGCCGAGTATTTGCTGCCGCGCATCACGAGGCGCGATTGGGGCATTACGTATGCCGACAGTTCATTTACACGAAGGTCGCCAGCATCAACCTGGGCGAGGAGGGAGGCAAGCACTTCTCCTTCAGCATAGAGAATATCGCTCTGAAGCTTCGAAAGAAGAGTCACTGCGGCCACAACCGGCTGATGATCGAATTTGGCTTCCTCCCACAGTTGAGGAGCAAGCGTACCCTGGCGGGTGATAGGTTCGGTCGAAAGCACTTCGGCTATAGTATTGCGCTTAAGTGAATCGGGTATCAACTCCACCACAAAATCGGTATAGCTGTCGAGGCGCTCACGTAGAATCTTACCTCTGGGATTGCCAGGAGCAAGCATCACAACCGATGCCGACTCGAGGTCATCCCGGTTAAGTATGTTGTCGGGGTCACCGTTTTTACCGTCGGCTTTACGCACGATCTCGCGCTTGAGTGAATCTACGTAATTGTAGAGGGCAGAGGTTTCTTTTCTCACCTCAGTGGCTTTTTCGAGCCATGCGCGTCCCTTGTCGGGATTCTGATCGGTAAGATCGGAAAGCTGACCGTAGATAGCGGTGTTTCTGGTGCTGAAATTATCGTTGGAGCGCTTGAGGCCTTCGTGCACCTGCGTAAAACCGTCGAGAACGTCGCTCGACACATTGAGTGCGAGCATAGCCGTCAGGACGATATACATCAGGTTTATCATCTTCTGGCGTGGCGACAGTCTATTGCTGTTAGCTCCCATTTATATTATTTGTCTTAAGGGGATTAATGTTTGTTAGCGGTGGCTTCGCTGGGCTGAGCGTTGTGCTGGCGGTGATCTGTGTTCACTGTCATACCGTCGATGTCGGGTGCCGTCACTGTGGGGCGGAACATATTCACGGTCATAGCTGTGAGCATCTTTTCGTACACACTGTTGAGCTGCTGCATGTAGCGGGCCATGCGTTCGGTCTCCTCACAGTAGCGTGCGCTCTGCGATGCCGACTTCTCGTACATGTCGCGTATATCCTTTATACCACGGTTTACACGGTCGATAGAATCGATCTGCGACGATACGCTACGCAGCTGAAGCTCGTAGATGGTGTTGAGGCCACCGATATTGCGGTCGAGATTCTTCATCTGCTCCACATATCCACGCGAACTTTCCGATATTTCGGCAGAGTTTTCAGTAATGGCACGATAGCTGTCGAGCAGAGTAGTGGATACTTGGTTCAGCGCCGAAGTTGTGGCATGGAGCTGCTGCATATCGTTGGCGATAGCAGCCATCTGGTCGAGATACTGCTGTGTCGCGCTGGTAAGTTCGGCCATGCGTGAGAGCTGATCGGCGGCTGCTGCCATTTTGGATATGCTTTCGCTGAGCGAACGGCTGTCGCTCTCGCTGAGTTCAATATTATCGGGAATCCCTGCGGCTCTGCGGGCCTGAGCGCCCGATACCTGTGGCGCACCGCCGGTCGCACCTGCGCCGGTATTGCCGCTGCCACCACCGTAGTAGCCACCGCCGCCTCCACCGGAGCCAATTATCACATTGCCTGCGTCCTCTCCCTTAAGAGCGGGGAATACATCTTCCCACTTGTATTCTTTAGGAGGACGGTCGAACGCGGTGAGGACGAACATGAGCACCTCCGTACCCATACCTATCGAGAGCAGTGTGTTACCGCCGGGGAGGTGGAGAATCTTGAAGAGGGCACCCCAGATAACGATAGCGGCGCCGATACTGTAGGCGAAGTTGAAGAAGCGCTGGCCCTTCTCGCTGCTGATAAAGGCGCTGATACCGCGCTTATATGTCTGTACTTTTCCCATTATAGTATTGCTTGTCGGAGTAAGATGAGAGAGAGTAATTTATCGTTTTTTATTCTGTTTCTGGCCCTTGGCGAAGCCGATCTGCGTGCGTACGCAGCGGAAGCCGATATATGAGCGCTGTTCGTTCTGATATTCCCACATCCGGAGGTCGGAACGCACATTGTGAGCTACATCCTTCCATG
>CAYYQS010000072.1:0-11793 GCA_964472555.1 uncultured Bacteroides sp. | reverse complement strand
CCATGTTGCACACCGTGATGCAGTTGTCGAAGCGGTCGCGCACCACCTCGTATTCAACTTCCTTCCAGCCCTTGAGCGACTTCTCCACAAGCACCTGCGGCGAGAACGAAAGCGCCTTCTCCACAAGAGTGGCGAGCTCGACATCATTGTCGCAGAATCCGCTCCCGAGGCCGCCCAAAGCGTAGGCAGCGCGCACGATCACCGGGTAACCCAATCGCGCCGCAACCTTAAGCGCATCGTCCACCGTCTCAACAGCCTCGCTCTTGATCGTGTTAACATCTATCTGATTGAGCTTCTCAACGAAAAGCTCGCGGTCTTCAGTATCCATGATAGCGCGCACAGGCGTACCTAATACCTTCACTCCGTAGCGGGCGAGAACACCGTTCTGCTCAAGCTCCACTCCGCAGTTGAGGGCAGTCTGACCGCCGAAAGCAAGCAGAATCCCATCAGGACGTTCCTTTTCGATCACGCGCTCCACAAAGTACGGAGTCACTGGCAGGAAGTAGATCTTGTCAGCCATTCCCTCCGAAGTCTGCACAGTAGCGATGTTCGGGTTGATCAGCACAGTGCTCACACCCTCCTCGCGCAAAGCCTTCAGAGCCTGCGCGCCCGAGTAGTCAAATTCACCCGCTTCACCTATCTTGAGTGCCCCGCTGCCAAGGAGAAGCACCTTCTTTATAGTCGTTTCCATTTAGATCTTTGCTATAAATTCATCAAAAAAGAACTCCGTATCCCGCGGACCGCTCGA
This sequence comes from uncultured Bacteroides sp., assembly GCA_964472555.1. Classification (GTDB taxonomy): domain Bacteria; phylum Bacteroidota; class Bacteroidia; order Bacteroidales; family Muribaculaceae; genus CAG-873. The sequence continues at coordinate 11,045 of CAYYQS010000072.1, read as the reverse complement.
AGCCTCGGGGTGGAACTGAGCCGAGAAGAAAGGCTTGCTCTTGTGCCGGATACCCTCGTTCGTACCGTCATTCATATTCACGAAAAGAGCCTCCCACTCAGCGGGAAGCGACTTGTCATCTACCGCAAAACCGTGGTTCTGCGACGTCACGAAGCATTGCTCCGATCCCGCCCGGCGCACCGGCTGATTATGGCTCCGGTGACCGTAAGGAAGCTTGTAGGTCGTAGCACCTGCAGCCTTCGCAAGAAGCTGATTACCCATGCAGATACCGCAGATAGGCTTACCCATCGCCATAGCACGGCGGATATGTTCCACCGTCACACCCGCGAAATCAGGATTCCCCGGACCGTTGGAGATAAAGAGACCGTCGTAGGGCAGAGCAGTGAAATCATAGTCCCAAGGCACCCGCACAACTCGCACACCGCGGTTCAGCAGACACCTTATTATATTATGCTTGATACCGCAGTCCACAAGTACAACAGTCTTCCGCCCCTCCGCATCCGCTGCCAGCGGAAGCGTCAGAGGCACCGGCTTCTCACCCACGCGGCTGTACACCAGCGGTTCCGGGCACGAAGTGAGAGCTATCAGATTCTCAGCGTTAGGATCATAAAAATCGACATCTGCGCCTCCCTCTATCGTAATCTTGCCTAACATCGAGCCATGACGGCGGAGATGCTTGGTGAGGGCGCGGGTGTCGATTCCATAAATTCCCGGTATCTTTTCCTCCTTTAGCCAGTCGCCGAGCGATCGGTCGGCAAGCCAGTGGCTGTGGCGGAAAGCATAGTCCTGGGCGATGATAGCGCGGCAGTGGATCCGTTCACTCTCGTAGTGGTCGTCCAACGTATCCGAACCGCCTTTCGGAGGCACGCCGTAGTTCCCCAACTGAGGGAAGGTTGTCACAAGAATCTGGCCTTCGTAAGAGGGATCCGTCAGACTCTCCGGATATCCCGTCATGGCAGTGTTGAACACCACCTCGCCCGATGCCGGACCTTCGTATCCGAAGCTGTAGCCTTTGTAGGTCGTGCCGTCCTGAAGTGTCAGGACCGCTGCTTTGCTCGCCTGCATATATGTCGTGATAATTTAGGTTTAGTAGACGCACCAACCATTTGCGTTCGCGCGACACTGCAAAGTTACGCATTTTTTGCCGAACCGAAGCCCTTCCGACCCCTTTTTCTCCCCGCGCTGCCACTTTTCACACATTTATCACCACTTTTTGAGCCCAAATGTTAAATTCGGAGATTTTTTCTTTCCAAACGTTTACGAGTTCAAAAAAATGTATTAACTTTGCCAAATCTTACATCATCATGCGCACGACTCTCCTTGTCAGGGTGATGTGAGTCCAATCATTAAGAATCAATAAATCAATTTTATGTCTAATTTTTTCTAAGTATGAAAAAGCTGTTTCTATTACTTCTGGCAGTACTTTCTATCGGATTGTGTGCGTCGGCGCAGACGCGTACCGTCCGGGGTATTGTCGTAGACGCTGAGACTCAAGAAGAGCTCATCGGCGCTTCAGTTACGGCAGGACCTGCATACGGTGTTACAACCGATGCTTCGGGCGAATTTGCCATTAAGGTTCCTGAAGGTACAAAGACTCTGACAGTTTCGTATGTAGGCTATCAGACTCAAAAAGTAAACATTCCCGAAAAAGATCTTAAACTTTATGTTCAGCTTAAAGCTGATAATGAGCTTCTCGATCCGGTTATCGTAGTTGCTTATGGTGAACAGAAGAAATCTTCGTTTACCGGATCGGCTGCTACTATCGGGGCTGCTCAGATTGAGCAGACTCAGGTTACTAATGTCCTGGACGCTCTTCAGGGTAAGGTTGCCGGTCTTCAGCTTTCAAACACTTCCGGAGCTCCCGGTTCAAACTCCCAGTCAATTCTTATCCGTGGCTTCTCCTCAATTAATGCAGGTAATCAACCTCTTGTAATTGTCGATGGTACTCCGTTCTCGGGCGATATCAATAGCCTTAACACCAACGACATCGAGTCAATGTCAGTCCTCAAGGACGCTGCTTCAAATGCCCTCTATGGTGCTCGCGGTGCAAACGGTGTTATTCTCATCACAACAAAGCGTGCAAAGCTTGGCGAAGCCACAGTTACTGTAGACGCTAAATGGGGCTCAAACTCTCGTGCAACACAGGATTACAACTATATCAAGAATCCTGCGCAATATTACGAGACCTATTACAGAGCTTTGAATAATTACGCTATTAACGCACTCGGTAAGGATGGATCTTCAGCTAATCTGTGGGCTAATAAGCAGATGGCTGAAAGCTCAAATGGAGGTCTCGGATATATTATGTATAATGTGCCCGAGAATCAGCTTCTAATTGGTCGGAATGGCAGACTGAATCCCAATGCAACACTTGGCCGTAAAATTTTGTATAATGGCCAGGAATATTATCTTACTCCAGACAACTGGATGAATGAGACTTACTGCCACGGCCTCCGTCAGGAGTATACAGTAAACATCTCTCAGGGTACCGAGAAGAGCAATATCATGGCTTCTGTAGGTTACCTCAGTAATACAGGTATCGTAGCAGCTCCTTCTAGCTATAAGCGTTTCACCGGCCGTATTACCGCAGATTTTCAGGCTAAACCTTGGCTTAAAGTCGGCGCTAATGTAAGCTACTCTCATGCTGTGCACGAGGATATGGGCTCGCAGGAAGGTTCGTCTACAGGTACAACCAATATGTTTGCTTTCGCAACTCAGGTAGCTCCTATCTATCCTATGTATATTCGAGACGGAAACGGTAATATTATGTATGATGCCAATGGTATCAAACGTTTCGACTATGGTAGCGGTGGTAATGCTGGACTTACCCGTCCGATTATGACAGACTTCAACGCCCTTGGTATGGCTCAGCTGGATAAGCACACCGGTACTGATAATCAGTTTACAGGTACAGGCTTTATAGAGATTCGCTTTCTTAAGGACTTTAAGTTTACCTCCAATAATAATGTTAATATCCTTGAGTATCGTCTCACGGACATGACTAACCCCTATTACGGACCAGGTGTTGACGTTGACGGCCGTATCGCAAAAGAACATGACCGCAACACCGACTATACGTTCCAGCAGCTCCTTAATTGGAATCATGATTTTAGTGGACATAATGTAACAGTCTTACTGGGTCACGAATGGTATAAGACAATTCTGGAGACAATTTATGCTTCTAAAGAAGGTATTTTCCTCCCATCTAACGACGAACTAAACGGAGCGATTACAGACAAGGCTCCCGGTTCGTATAAATCAGAATACAACAATGAAGGTTGGTTCGGTCGTGCTATGTACGATTACGAGAATAAATACTTCCTGTCGGCTTCTTTCCGTCGCGACGCCTCAAGCCGTTTCCATCCCAAGCATCGTTGGGGCTCTTTCTGGAGTTTGGGTGCTGCATGGATCGTTACTAAGGAAGACTTCTTCAATGTAGACTGGATTAACCTTCTTAAGGTTAAGGCATCCTATGGTGATCAGGGTAACGACAATATCGGTAATTACCTCTACGTTGACACCTACAATCTTATCAACTCTCAGGGTCATCCTGCAGTTACTCCCAACACGAAGGGTAACGAATATATCTCCTGGGAAAAGAACGGAAACTTCAACGCCGGTATCGAATTCGAACTTCTCAATGCTCGCCTCAATGGTAGTATCGAAGGCTTCTATCGCACAACGCACGATATGCTTATGAGCTTCCCTCTTCCTGCTTCTTCAGGTTTCATGGGATATTATGCTAATGTCGGCAACATGATGAATGCCGGTATCGAGATTGAGTTGAATACCACACCTCTCAAAATCGGAGACTTTACTTGGAATATTGACCTCAACTTCACTTGGTACAAGAACCGTATCACATCTCTCCCCGAAGAACGTCGTCCGCTCCTCTCGAACGGTATCAACTACGGATTCACCAACGGCAACTGGCTTTATTCTGAAGGACATCCTATGATGACTTTCTGGATGCCTAAATACGCTGGAGTAGATCCCGATTCAGGTGAATCTCTGTTCTTCAAAGCTGAAAAAGATGCGAACGGAATTGCCACCGGAGATCTTGCTACAACAACAGACTACTCTGAAGCTACTCAGTTCGATTGTGGTACAGCTCTTGCTCCAATCTACGGCGGTTTCGCAACCACATTCCTTTACAAAGGTTTCGACCTCTCGTTAGCGTTCAACTATCAGATTGGTGGTCAGGTATATGACTCAGGCTATGCCAATCTTATGGCATCTCCCGTGAATTCTGGCGGTAGCAATATCCACGCCGATATTCTCAATGCTTGGACACCCGACAACAAGGGCAGCAATATCCCTCGATTCCAGTATGGCGACTTAAATAATTCTCAGAATCAGGATCGCTTCCTCACAAACGCTTCCTATCTCTCCCTGCAGAATATCAACTTTGGCTACACATTCCCCTCAAAGTGGATGAAGAAGCTCTATCTCAATAAGCTTCGCGTATACTTCGCAGCTGAGAACGTTTGGGTATGGTCTAAGCGTCAGGGTCTCGACCCCCGTCAGTCGTTCACAGGTACACCTAACGACAACTACTACGCTCCTATCCGTACTCTCTCGGGCGGCCTTACTGTAACCTTCTAAATAGTTTTCAATCATGAAATCAATATATAAATCTCTCATCGTCGCATTGACCGCAGCCCCTTTGTTTACTGGCTGTATCGAAGAGAGCATGCCTACAAATATCATCATTGAGACTCAGCTCGAAGGATCGCCCAGAGCAACTGAGGCTCTCATCTGGGCAATCCCGGGTCACCTCAACGCAGCAGCTGAGCTCACATCAACCGCTTTCGATATCGGCTATCCCGGTATCATGCGAATTCGTGACCTCTTCACGGCCGACTTCCTCACCAGCTCACTCGGTGCCAACTACAATCACTTCTGGTATTGGGAGGAAATCTCCGTAGGTCTCGGTCCTAACTATCTTTACCCGCAATATCCCTGGAACTGGTTCTATACTCATGTTCTTACCATCAATAAGGTAATCGGTGCAATCGACGGGGAAACTCAGAATGAAGAACTTCGCCAGCAGCTTGCCACTGCTTATGGCGACCGTGCGTGGGCATATCTCGACTTCGCCCGCATGTACGAAGTACTTCCCACCGACGGTTATGAGGTAACGCCCGAAATCCTTGGTCTCACCTTACCTTGGGTTGATGAAACCACTACCGAAGATCAGATGCGTAACAATCCTCGTCTTACTCACGACGAGATGATTGCAAAGATTAAGAATGATCTTGATAAGGCTGCTGCATATTGGGTAGGTGCTACTCCGCGTACAACCAAGACCACGCCCGACCTTGGTGTTGTTTATGGTCTCTATGCTCGTCTCTATATGTGGGATGCTGCTTATAAGGCTGAAATCGATGGCGATGCTACTTCTGCTGCTAATGTATATGCAGAAGCTAAGAAGTATGCAGAACTCGCTATCTCTACCTCTGGTGCAACCCCCCTCACCAAGGATGAGTGGCTTAGCACGACTAACGGCTTCAATGATTCCTCATTCTCATCCTGGATGTTCTGTGGCCAGTATGTAACAGCTGACGACGCTGTTCAGTATCCTAATTACTCTTGGATCGGGTGGACAGCGACCGAAAAAACTTATGGGTATTCATCTACACGTCTTAAAGCATTCCCCGAAATCGGTGCTGAACTCTACGAAAAGATCAACGACCGCGACTTCCGTAAGCTCTCTTATGTCGCTCCCGAAGGTTCTGCTCTCAGTGGTCGTGAACCCTTCCTTGACCCCAGCCTGACTAAGGATGCTTTCACACAGCCCTATATTTCGATTAAGTTCCGCCCGGGTGGTGGTGCTACTGTAGATAACCTTACAGGTTGCGCCGTAGCTTATCCTCTCATGCGAGTTGAAGAAATGTATCTCATCGCTGCTGAAGCTGCCGCTCAGAATGACCCTGCAGCCGGTAAAACACTGCTCGAAAATTTCATGAAGACTTATCGCTTCAGTCAATACTCTTGCAGCGCAATAACAAAGGAGAACATAATTAAGGAAATCATTCTCCAGAAGCGTATCGAACTATGGGGCGAAGGTCAGACCTTCTTTGATCTTAAGCGCCTTGATATGCCTGTAATTCGCGCTTACGAGGGTACTAACTGGACTTGGGGTACAAGTACTATCAACACAGGTCGTCGTCCTGCATGGTTCAATTTCTGTATCACAAATCAGGAATGTGATAACAATGCAGGTATCCCACGAGAACTCAATGCTCCAACTCCCGCTAATCGTTACACGGTACTCGATCAGTTATAATAAAATTCACATATCAATACGAATATGAAAATCAATAAATTATCATATATATTGTTGGGAGCGGTGATTTCTTCCGCGGCATGGAGCTGTACGGAAGAATTGAAGTACGATCCGACTCCGGCATATACGGGCAACGAGGTGTACTTCCCACTCGATCTCCCTACAACTTTATCCATTCCTGAGGATGCTTCTCAAATCACAGTCGAACTCTTTCGTAGTAAAGCAGGAGAGGAGCTTACTATAGCTCTCGACTCTAAAGTTTCGGATCCTCAGGGCAAAGATGTATCTTCGTTCATAACTCCTCCCGCGGCTGTTACTTTCGGTAAGGATGATACTTCGGTTCAGATTCCCATCGAAATCAAGTTTGATGATATTCAGGCTGAGGTTAAATATAATCTCTATCTCGCTATCAAGGGTGAGACAGAGACTCCTTACGGGATAACTTCCTGCAATCTCGTACTTTCCTATGCTCCATGGACACCTTACAAACCCTATTCTCCCTCGGGAGAATTTGGCGGAGGTACTCTCTCTGCCTTCGGTATCGAAGATGACGAAATTGCTGTATATGTCTCTGAATCTTTGATAAATCCCTTAATCCGCTATCAGTTCGGCGACGTTGACTGCCCTGAACTTCAACCCAATGAAGAAGAATGGACTACGGTTGTAAATGGTTACAATTTCACCTTTATAAGGAACACCGAGAACGATGTTGTTACTATGGAGCCAAGTCCTACCGGTGATACAGGATCCTTTGGTGAGATGCTCTGGGTAGCTGACGCATACACTTGGGCTCTCGAACATCCTTCCCAGTTGAGTGTCCTTGGTCTGACTGATGCTTCACAGATGTATGGGTCTTCTTTCTATGATGACAAGACCGGCATCTTCTCAATCCTGATGATCTATTATATCAGTGGTCGCCCCATCACTTATGCTTATGAGTATTACTATCTCCCTGGCTTTACCGAGTATGTCCTTGAACTCAAGAAAATCGGTAATTTCGTTACAGAAGATGGTACCGAGCAGGTTATTATCAGTGCGTATAGAAACGAAGAATTGGCTTCATTCTCCTACGCTCTCCGAAAAGGATCGCTCTCTAATTCTGAAACAGCTGATGTTATTAAGGAAATTATAGCTGACCCCTCTGTAAATGCCGTTTATGACGAGCAGACAAATCTTGCTTTCGCGATAGATGAAGATGGCGTTTATACCATCGTAGCAGTCGGATTTAACAAGGATGGAGAACCCGTTACCGATACAAAATGTGAATTTGCCTATGAGTCTGTGACAACTCCTTCTGAGTTTGAATCGATAGGTAAGGCGATGTATACCGATGGATTCCTCTATCCTTACTACGATGGACTCGGTGGTACCTCCTGGGAAGTAGAAATAGAACAACACAAAGTTCAACCGGGAATCATCCGAATGGTTAATCCTTATAAATCGGGTATTTGGGATGAGGGTATCTCAGACTGGGATTTGCCCGGAAACTATTACATTACCTTGAATATCGAAAACCCCGATCAGATATATCTCTATGAATCTAAACTCGGAGTGGAACTCAGTCCGCAGAATGGTCCCATTTGGGTTAGCTCGGAGGCTTACGATGCTTTGGTTGTCGCTCCTGAAGACGAACGTTTGACACCCGAAGAGTGTGAAGAGTATGGCCTCTTCGGAAAAATGGAAGATGGTATTATCACTTTCCCAGGAGCCACGCTCCTCGTTACCTTCGGTGACCAGAATGCCACTGCCGGTAAGTGGTATTATACAAATCTCGACATGGAACTCATCGATCAGAATGATGGAAAGATAGATCCTGCAGCCCAACGTGCAAGCTCCGGATGGTTTGAACTTGACCTCACCGACATCTTTGGAGGTGCCGGTGTAATCCAGAAGCGTGTTAAGTCGAATAAAAATGTCTCGGCTAATCCTAAGATGAACGCTGCTGAATTTAATTATCAGGGTCACGCTAAGTCTTCCAAGACTATCTCCGGCAAGGAATTAATGATGTATAATGCAAATCATGGATTCCAGCTCCCTCGTTAAGTAAAAACGTCCACTAATATAAATTCGCCCTTGGATCAAACAGACCCAAGGGCGAATTTTATCAACTTAACCATAAAAAATGCAAAAAATGACGCCTATTCTAAATCTTGTAGAGCTGCGGAGTTGATTATTACGGTAGATTTTTGTAAATTTGCCATTCAATACGCAAAAAATCAAACAGAATTATGATAAAATACCTGCTCTCCTTATCTCTGCTTGCCGGTATATCGACTTTTGCAGGGGCACAGGCTGTCCTCGATGCTCCGGTCGCTCAAATTCTTGCGCAAAGCCGGATCGAACAAGCGCCTGCATCGCGTGCAGGACTTGACTCCTATGTAAAAGTTGCCGACACTTCCGATAAATCGGTCTATATTGTTACTTTTAAAGCCGGAGGATCGGCTCAGCAGCTTGTAGCCGAAGGTTTCGACGTTATTGACTCTATCGCCGATATGGCTCTCGTTGCCCTCGATGGAGCTGATCTCATTAAGATTTCATCTTTAGCTGGCATTTCATCTATTTCAATTGACTATCAACTTCACCCGTTGCTTGATGAAGCTCGATTGTCTACCGGTGTAGATGCTGTCCAACGAGGAGATGAACTTGATAAAGAATATACCGGAAAAAATGTACTGTTGGGTATGTTGGATACCGGTTTGGATGCTCAGCACAGAGCATTTCTCGATGCTGACGGTATTTCGAGAATTAAGAGGTTGTGGATAATTACAGGCAATGAAAGTGTAGTCCAGAAGTTTGAAGAGCCTTCTGATATTGCTAACTTTACGGTAGATACATCCTCTGGAACGCATGGAAGCCATGTTCTGGGTATTGCAGCAGGCTCTGTCCCAGGAAAGGGTAAACAAGCTACAATAAACCCCAAGACAGGTAAGATAATGACTTCGTCTACAAAGGATATCCCATATTACGGAGTCGCTTACGATGCTGTTCTTGCTCCTTGTGTAGGAACGTTTCATAATAATAATTCATCCGTTGCTGCAGGCCTGATTTCGAGCTACGCCGAAGAACTTGGTCTCCCGGCAGTGATGAATATGTCGCTTGGTAACAATATAGGCCCTCACGACGGAACTTCTGCTCAAAACCGCTATCTCGCCGAGTATGGAAAGAAGATGATTATCTGCCTCTCGGCTGGTAATGAAGGAGCAAAAAAAGTCTCGCTCCACAAGGATTTCAAGCAAGGTGATCTGACTGTTAAGACCTCTTTTGGAGCTCCTTCCGGTACAGTTGTTGATGTATGGGGAAACGATGATACACCGTTTACAGTGTCGCTTCTTGGTATCGACACCACCACAGGGTCTATAGCTTACTCATATAAGTTTACAGAGACAGCTACCCTTACCGGTGCCTACTACACCGTTCCTTCCTATGTGCATGATTCGAATTTTGATGCATTCTTTGGCGAGCGAGGAGCAGTACTTGCCACTATTGGTAAAGACGCAACTAATAACCGCTATAATGCCTACTTCAACTTCCAGCTTTCTTCCGGCCCATCCAATAGTTCCGGAAAGATAATACCCGCAATAATGGTTGAGGGTGTATCTGGCAAGAGTGTCGATATCTATTGTGCCGATGAGCTCACATCGCGTTCAATCACAGGTCTGACCGACGGCAATTCTGAGATGTCGATAAGCAACCTTGCTTGCGGAGAAAATGTCATAGCCGTAGGTGCCTATGTCAACCGTGATAAGTATGCATGCTTCGACGGCATACGTACTTCGAATGCAGCTGTGGGAGATATCGCAAGCTTCTCATCTTATGGCGTACTTCCCAACGGCACAAAACTTCCTCATATCGCAGGCCCGGGTCAGGGCATCATCTCTGCTTACAGTAACTATTATGTAGCGGCAAATGAGGGTACCGAACGCCTTGCCACCGCAGAGATAAGCGGAACAAATTCCGTAGGCGCTTCCCGTACGAGCTACTGGAGCGAAATGTCCGGCACCTCCATGTCGTCGCCATTCGTGGCCGGTGTATGTGCCCTCTGGCTGCAGGCCGATCCTACTCTTACGGTAGATGAGATCAAGAACATCATGAAGGAAACCGCCGATCAGGACGAATTTACGCGTGCTGCGCCCGACCGCTTCGGCTACGGCAAGATCAATGCCCTTGCCGGTATCAAGAAAATTCTTGGAATGGGGTCGGTGAACGGTGTGAAGGCTGATCGCGAAATCCTTGTGAATACACTCGCCGACGGCTCTTTCGATATCTTCGCTCCGGGAGCATCGTCGCTTTCGGCAGAACTCTACGCGTTGAGCGGAAGCCTGGCGGCTGCCACAAACGCCTCGGGCGAAAATCTCTCTCTGTCGGTCGACGCGGCAACCCCAGGAGTCTACGTGCTCCGCGTTACTACCGATGCAGGTGCCACGGCTACCCGCAAGGTGGTTGTAAAGTAAGAGTCACGAATTCTATATGGTCATAACGGAAGAAGGCTGCCCGAGGGCAGCCTTCTTCCGTTATGCTTAGTGGTGGGGGATCAGATAGAGAGTCGGCGGAGCGTGTTGAGGAGCTCGCGGTTGATAGGCTTATCGTTCTTGATAGCCTTTGAGAATGGTACGTAGACGATCTCGTCGTTCTTAATGCCGATCATCACGTTGCGCTGGTCTTCCATGAGAGCGTCGATAGCAGCTGCGCCCATGCGGGAAGCCAAGATACGGTCGTGAGCCGTGGGCGATCCACCGCGCTGGAGGTGTCCGAGGAT
>CAYYQS010000071.1:0-11863 GCA_964472555.1 uncultured Bacteroides sp. | reverse complement strand
CCCTGCGATGCCGACGGCACCCGCCGCAAGTACACTGTGCCTCTGATTATCAATGAGGATACGGAGATACGCGCTATCTCAATGCTGGGATATGACGAGGAGGCAGTGTCGGATATCGCAGTGTTCAACTACACGCTGAAGCAGACGAATATGGATCTCAACATCGAGAAGGGCTGGAACTGGGTATCTCACTCTCTTGAGACGGCTCTGACGGTAGAATCGCTGTTTGACAACTCGAATATCGTGGCTATCCACGGTAAATCGGATGTGATGCAGAAGGATGCCGAGGGCCATTTCCTTGGTACTCTGACGGAGCTTCAGGCAGCAGAGAGCTACAAGGTGCATGCGTCAGCCGCTACATCGCTGCCCCGCTTCTCTGATGTGGCGTGGAACCCCTCGACGCCTGTTAAGCTCGCATCGGGCTTCAACTGGATTGGCTATCCTGTGAGCCAGACGATGACTGTGGACGAGGCTTTCGAGACTACTTCGGCCGAGCCTCTTGACGTGGTTATCGGTCAGGACGGTTTCGCACAGTACGACGGCGAAAAGTGGATAGGCACACTGCAGGCTATGGAGCCGGGCAAGGGCTATATCTACAAGAGTGTGTCGCCCAAGAATCTGGTGTACAATACGGGTATAGTATCGAAGGCCCGTGCAAGATTAGCTTCGCGCAAGGCTCAGGAAGCAGGCGCGGTGGTAGACGTGCATAAGTATGCCGACGTGATGCCAATTGTGGCCGGAATCCATATCGACGGTATCGAATCTCCCGAGAACGACTACGATATCTACGCGATGTGCGGCGACGAGCTCCGCGGCAAAGCTTCGACGGTAGAGGGTCACACTCTGCTGAGCGTCTACGGCGAGCCGGGCGATCAGATCAAGTTCATCGCCGCGGACAAGAGCGGCAAAACGTTGGTATCGTCGGCGACTGTTCCGTTCGAAGCAGATATCCGCGGTAGCCTGACGGCTCCCTACACGATTGCCTTCGAGCAGTCGACCCTGGGTGTCAACGGTATCGCTTCGGGCTCGGCTTTCGTTGCGATCGTAGACGAGGTGCTCTTTATCAACGGATTCAATCCGGCGTCGATAGAGCGCGTCGATATCTATGACGTGAACGGCCGCACAGTATTCTCAAGCGATGATATCACCTCTAATGCTATCAAGGTTCCGAGTCTCGTCGAGGGTACCTATATGGTGCATGTTGCGGCATCGGGGACTGACAATGTGTTCAAAGTGCTGGTGCGCAAATAATAGAATTGAAATAGCTTAGATTCTTTTTTTACTAACCATTTTACTAAAATTCCGGCCCGCATTCTACTCCGAGTAGAATGCGGGCCGATGTTTTTTTGAGAGTGTTCAAGAAAGGATCAGTAGAGGTAGCCGAAGAGCCAGAGCGGGATTTTATTGCCGAAACCGAATTCGATGTCGTCGGCGGCGACAAAGCTGTCGGGTATATTCCTGATCTGAGCAAATCCTTTACCTTTGCCACCGATCTCGAAGAGATATCTGCCGTCGACGATGAAATCGCCTTCTTTAGCAAATGCTACGGAGTGGTGTACGCTTAGCAAAGAAGAGAATGTGCTCTCGCGGGAAGCACCGATCTGAGGGTCGTCGAGCGCGTGCATCAGCGAGGCGTTGTCGAGCAGGATTTTCTGTGGCTTAGCAAGATTTCGGGGACTGCTGACAGCCACGAAGAGCTGTCGGATTATTCCCGCTCTGTCGAGGAGGTCAAACAATTTCAGTATCTGGCTTCTGTTTGTACCCATTACCCCGGCGAGGGTGTTCATATTGGGAATGTATGGTAGAGCTCCGGCAATGATAGCCACGAGTCTTTTGGCTTTTATGAGGGTTTCGTATTCGATTTTATTTTCAACGGCCGGGATGTCGGACTCGATGACAGTGTTGACCGTCTGCTCCAGTCGGCTGTAGAAGTCGTTGAGCCGCATGGATTTATAGAAAGGATAATATCCTTTTTCCATGTATTTTCTGAAAAGCGGAAGAACATCGATGGCCGCTGAAATGGAGGGCGCGATTTTTTCGTGCTCAAACAGGATGTCGGGCAGCGGGATTGGCTCTCCGGCTTCGTATCCTTCATAAATGAGGAATTCGCGGAAGGAGAGTCCGGGAAGAGTGTGCATGGACACACGGCGGGATAAATCGCCGATTGAGTGGTCAATCTCGAGGAGTGATGAACCTGTAAATACAATATGGAGCTCGGGATAAGAGTCGTAAAGATTTTTGATCTGTCTCTCCCAGCCCGGCAGCCGGTGTACTTCATCGAGATAGAGATATTCGACGCCTCTTCTGACCATTTCTTCGGCGAGGTCAATCAGAGAGTTATCGGCAAACCAGATGTTGTCGAGCGATGCATAGAATGATTTTTCACCTGAAGGGTCGGTCTCTTTGATGCGCTGTAGCATCATCGTTGTTTTGCCGACACCGCGCTGCCCTTTGATGCCGATCAGCGGCTGTTGCCAGTCGATGAGGTTGTACAGGAACCGATGAAAGCGAGGATCGGTCTCGCTGAGGAGCTTTTTGTAGCGACGAATAAGTATGTCCATGACAGTATTTTTTGCAAAGATAATAAAAATGTACCATACAAGGAACAAAATTGCAAAATCGACCTTTGAAGGTACAAAATAAGAAATTGTACCGAGCAAGGAACAAAATTGTAAAATCGACCATGCAAGGTACATTTTGCTTACCAATGGGGACGCTGGGTGAAGCCGGTGGCGGAGGCTGATGAGCGAGGGGCGCGGAGGACGTGGAGTGCAATTGCGCGAGTCATGAGGATGTCGTCGTGGTGGCCTTCTTTAGCGGCGTAGGAGCCGTTTGGGAGGGTTGCGTAGGTGAGGAATTCGTTGCATGCCTCGGGGTCGCGCTCGATGTAGAGGCCTTCGCGGACCGCCTCGATGAGTCCTGCAATGAGTAGGCCTTTTGTGGCGCGGTTTGTGTGGAATCCGATCTTTTGTGAGGGTCGGCCTGAGATGCGGTCGAAGCTCTGGCGCCGGTAGACGTTGGGGTATGCTTCGGCGAGGCGCGCGAGGATGAAGAGGTTTGAGTCGGTGCCTCCGTAAGCTTCGGTCTCGAAGGTGTTGCTTTCGATGACGAGTAGGGCATTGTTGTAGTACCGGCCGATCTCCATTGCTTTTGCCGCGAGGATGTCGTGGTCGACATGTCCACGCCACTGTGCTACGACTTTCGGCACGGGGCCAGCTTCGAGGACTGCTACTACCGACCAGTCGGCTTTGGCTGATCTTCCTCCGACGTCGACAGCGGCTACATAGGATGCTCCGGGGCGCGGCTCTTCCCAGAGTGAGAGGCATCCGGTGGGGTCGTCGGCGAAACCTGTGCCGGAAGAGTCGATCTCGCCTTTACGGGGCATGATGACGCAGCCTGCGCGGAGGTCTTCGACGTGGCGTGCGGAGAAAACCGATGATGTGGATGATACGAAGGCCTCGATGTCGGTGCCCGGGAATTCGGAATTGAATGAGTCGAGATCGTTTATTTCGCGGAGTTTGTGGCGCCTCCAGCGTATCATCTCGGTGGTGGCACCGCGAATCCACATTTGCTGCTCGTAGTGTGTGAGCGAACTGAGTATTGCGGGTGCGTCGTTGCCTTTTGCGCGGTAGAATGATATTTCGTGCCACGGTACGAATACGGGGATTTTGTCGCCTTCGCGTGCTTTGCTGCGCAGCCATTCGTTGTGGAAGAAGTCGCCGACGCCGTTTGCGGTGGACTCTATTACTATCAGCGAGTAGGGCATCATCGCTACCGACCCGCAGACCGAGCGGATGAGCGATCGTGCTGAGCGGTTGGGGGTGTCGGGCCAGAATGCGGATTCGCTGAGGTGAGCCATGGCGTAGTCGCCGCCACGGATGTTGTCGGGCTTCTCGCAGGTGCCTATTGTCACGCGGCAGTCGCGTCCTTTTATTTCGCGTATGTCGGCGCTCTGCTCGAAAGGCGCGAAGCGCGGTTCCTGGTCGCCTTCCCATAGGTCGCGTGGGTAGTGCTCGAGCATTTTGGTGTACATGCCGCGGATAGTGTAGGCAGCGTTTTTGACGTGAGCGCAAATTACTGAGTGCCAGTTCGTGCGGTGGCACGACTGAATCCAAGCCATGTACATCTGCACGAGAGTACTTCCGCCCCACTGCCGTGCCTTGAGGACGATAGCGCGGATGGGTTCACCTGCGAGCCGGTGGCTTTCGAGGGCCTGAAGAGTGCGGCGCTGGGGCGCGTTGAGGATGAAGGGAATCTCGCGCTGCGACATTTTGTCTTTGATAACGACGCATGTGGCGGCCCAGTATTCGAAGTCGTGGATGCATCGGAGTTTTTTCCATGCCACAGGGTCGGCGAGGACTGTGGGGTAGCGCTCGTCGGCAAGCATTGTCACGGGGACGAACGCCACGGGGAGCTCTTCGAGCGGGGTGGGGACTTCCGTACGCTCGCCGATAGCTCCGTAACCGGCCACAGGATCGGTGGTGTTTCGGTCGAAGTCGATTCTGAGCGAGTCGATGAGCTGCATTACTTCGGGAGAGGGAAGATTCATGCGCGGTAGCGGATTTTGAGGTTGGAGAAAGTGAAATCGGGACTTACGGTGGCTTCGAGGCCTATTCTGATCCTACGGGCGGGGCGGGTGACGGTGCGAAGCGTGAGGGGTGAGAGAAGAGCGCCGTCGATCTTCGCCGCGGTGAGGGGATATGTCCGTCCTCCGGCACCGGCATCGGCTGCTTCGATGCTCAATCGGCCTCCGAAGGTATTGGAAGCTGCGTTGAACTCAACGGCAAGGGGCATGAGCGGGGCTAAACATCGGGGTGTGAAGGAGTAGTTTATGCCGACAGTCATCTCACGGGGGCGCTCACGTGAGAGGGCGATGAGAGAGGTGGGCGATGTGGCGAATGGTTCGCCCGCGAGGAGGTGTACCGCGCTCGCAGCTATGCCTGTACGGCGGTAATAATCACCACCGTGACGGAGGCAGAATACGTCGGCAGAACTGTCGGCACGCAGAAGCCAGAGTTCGGCCCTGACGCTGTCGAAGGCCACGGCGATGTAAGGTCCGGCAGCGGCGAAGGTGGTGACTGAGCCACGCGGACTGATGTGTAGCGGTCGGATTTCGGAGCCGACGGAGGTGAGGGCGAATGCTTCGCCGTCGTCACCGGCGCAGAGTGCGGAGGTGTGCGTCACGGGGTGGGAGGAGAGATGTCGGCATGATATGGCGCTTCTTCCAGCTGCTACTCCTACTGAGAAGATACCGGAGTGGGCACCTGCAATGAAACGGCTGCGGCCGAATTCCCAGGCCTGATCGGTGGCGCCTCGGGCTATTATTGTGGAAATGGGTCCGCTGCCGAGGCGTGTGAGGCTTTCGACATCGAGAGGGGAGTGTGCGGGTGCAACGGCCACGGCGTCGGGATAGTTTTCGACGGTGTTGTCGGCAGTTGTGCTGAGCGCGGAGCCGACGGGGAGGGTGATAGGTTGCAGGCCTGCGGCATACACGGCGCAGCGTGCGCTTTCGTCGGTTGTGAGGGGGAACGTTGCCGCCCGGGTGATTCCTCCGGAGGTGACGGAGATGCTGAGCTCGACGGCGTCGGGGAGGGGATAACTCAGCAGCGGGTTGAGGGTTTGTGGAACGGGAGAGATGTGGCTTTCGCTAAGGACGGTGTGCAGCCCGGAGGCTAATTTCACGCGTGTGACGGCATGCCACAGTGCCGCGGAGCCGAAGGATGCGGCGAGCGATGCGAGGGGATAAGCGGGAAAGGGTCTGGCGGAGAGGTTGGCCCATGCTATTGTGGCGGCGTCGGAGGCGGCGCATCGGGCTGTGAAGCTGTGCGGGGGAGAGAAGAGGACGTGCATCCGGTCGGCACGGCTGACGCTCCGTGCTAAGGCTGCCGAGAGTGCGCGTGCTTCGGCTACGCAGTCGCAGCTGAAGGAGATATCGGCTTTTACTGTACGCCGGGGCCCGGAGAAGGGGTCGGTGATTACTGCGGCAAGGCGCTCTATGGTGTCGAGCCGAGCGAGGGCAGCCGATATCATGCGGCGGTCGTTGCCGCGGAAGGTGTTGGCGAGTGAACGCTCACGTCCAGGCAGAGCGGCTTGAACGAACGGGGTTGAAGCCGAGGAGGCACGGGAGGTGGTGACGTCGGGCGCGGCGCCGGGAATATAGCTGTGGAATAGTGGCGAGAGATAGATTTCGGCACGGCTGATGTGTGCGGCAGTGTCGGCGTCAGGGAGATGCACTTCGAGTGTCCATGTCTGTGCATCGACGGTATATGGGTCGAGAGTGCGTCGGTCGGGTGAGGTGATGCCGTAGGTGGAGGCGCACTGCGAGCCTGAGGAATGTGCCAGCAGGACCGGGGCGGATGTGAATACGCATCGCCCGGCGGTGTCGATGAGTCGGTAGCGTGCTATTGCGGGCTGAATGGCAAATCCTGCGGCACCGGCCATGGATGCCAGACGGCGGTAGGCGTCGATGAGGTCGGAAGTGACGGCTGCGGTGTCGGCCGCCGACAGGCGTTCGGAGCCGTCGTAAGATCGGGAGAGCGTCCGCTGTGCTACTGTGGTGCTTACGGGGTTGGCGTCGGTGGCTATGAGGGTTATGGCGGGGTAGGAGCGGGAGAGAAGTGCGGCTCCGATCGTGGCGTCGGAGTTGAGGTTGAGATTCAGAGCACCGTCGGCGCACATCACCACGCCCGCGGAGGCTGATGTGGGAATGGCGCAGAGTGGTGCGGAGCCGAAATAGTCGGGGTCGGACTCAACTTCTCCTCCCGAGAGGTCGCCGTAGATAAGGTCGGTTCCGGAAGAAGCCACTACGATGTCGTGTGTTCCCTCCCTGAGTCTGAGCAGCGGTCGGCTGCCACCGAACCCTTCGCGGCGAATATTCTCTCCGACGGGAACGAGGGCGCCTCCCGGGCCGGGGCGTAGGTTGATTACGTTTAGAGGAATGAGGGCTGGTGTGGCGGTTGCCGGTCGGCGCGGGCAGAGGGTGGGAGATACGATGCTCTCCGAGGTATTTTTCTTTGTAGTCATATAATTTGATGCAGATTAACAATTCCGGGCGCAAAAATATGGCTGTGACGGCGGATTGTGTGGTCGTTTTTCCCGAAGGAGGCGTCAAAAGCCGCATAAAAGCGTTATATTTGCACTGAAATTAGTTAAGGAATTATGAAAATGAAGAGCAACATCATTGCAGCGGCGCTGATTGCCGCAGGTATAATTGTCCTCGGCTTCGCGCTCAAAGGCGGTATCGACC
This sequence comes from uncultured Bacteroides sp., assembly GCA_964472555.1. Classification (GTDB taxonomy): domain Bacteria; phylum Bacteroidota; class Bacteroidia; order Bacteroidales; family Muribaculaceae; genus CAG-873. Next base: position 4,617 of record CAYYQS010000071.1, on the reverse strand, counting down.
GCTTTGCCGACCGCGACCGTGTGGTGACAGTCCGCGGTCTTTGCGAGAAGGAGGTTCAGGCCAACAAGGTGACGTGGCCGATAGTGACCAAGGAAATGGGTAACGACCTCGGCACGATTTACAATAATATCCAGTCGAGCAATAACGCTATCCTTAAGTTTCTGAAGGATAACGGTATCACCGACGAAGAGATAGCCGTGAACCCGCCCGAGGTGTACGACCGCCTCGCCGACAGCTACGGAAGCGACGAGCGCCTGCAGTACCGCTATAAGGTGACGAACGTTGTGGTGGTAACGTCGGCGCAGGTGGAGAAGGTGCGCGAGCTTATCCGCAAGCAGACCGATCTTCTGCGGCAGGGCATAGCGATTGTGGCCGGTGACTACAATTACCGCACGAGCTATGAGTACACCGGGCTCAACTCTATCAAGCCAGAAATGATAGCCGAGGCCACGGCGGCAGCGCGCACTGCGGCCGATAAGTTTGCCAAGGACAGCGAGAGCAAGCTCGGTAAGATCAAGACGGCAACGCAGGGTCAGTTCTCTATCGACGACCGCGACCAGTATACGCCTAATATCAAGACAGTGAGGGTGGTGACCTACATCACCTACTATCTTGAGGACTGATCGGTGCGCGGGTACATGAAGATTCTGTACTATACTTCGCTGACGCTGCTGCTGGCGAGTGTTCTCGCCCTGGGTCTGAGTCTATTCGATATTATCCGTCTGTCGGACACGGCGTACCGTGTGGCAGGCGTGGTGTGCCTTGTGTCGCTTTTTTTCTTCACCCGGTCGGTGATTTCGCTGAAACGGTCTACGCGTAAGTTCTAATGGAATATCTCGATTCGCTCAATGACCGGCAGCTCGACGCTGTGAGGACTACCGAAGGCCCGGTGCGAGTGCTTGCCGGAGCGGGCACGGGGAAGACGCGTGCGCTGACGGCACGTTACTGCTATCTGACGGATCTGCTCGGTATCGATCCTGCAGCGATACTTTGTCTGACGTTTACCAACAAGGCCGCCGCGGAGATGAAGCAGCGCATCCGGACGATGCTTGGGGATGTGGATACGGCATATATATGCACGTTTCACTCTTTCTGCGTGCGGATGCTGAAGGAGGATATCCATGTGCTGAACTATCCGTCGAATTTCGTTGTGGCCGATGAGGACGACCAGGTTGATCTGCTCCTGAAGGTCTACGACGACATGGGGCTGACGCTCAAGGATATGCCTGTGAAGCGCGCTATCGACTACATAGGGCGGCAGAAGGGGGGCAGCGACGACTATATAAGGCACATCGAGCGGCTGAAAAACAGTGAGCTGCTGGCGGAAGCGGTGGAGAATGCCGACCGCATGGATGAGATTTTCCTACGCTATCTCTATGAGCAGAAGAAGAATTATGCTGTTGATTTCGACGACATAATCATTTTCGCCCACTATGTTCTGCGTCACTATCCGGCGATACTTGGGAAGTGGCAGGAGCGGATGCAGTATGTAATGGTGGATGAATTTCAGGATGTGAGTCCACGGCAGTATGCTCTGGCACGCCTGCTTGCGGGTGGACACAGCAATCTTTTCATTGTAGGTGATCCTGACCAGACTATCTACAGCTGGCGTGGTGCCGATGTGGGGCTGTTCCTCAATTTCGATAAGGAATATCCTGATGCGCGCACGGTGGTACTTGATACGAATTACCGCTCGACACCTCAGATCATCGAGGCGTCGAACGCGCTGATAGGGCACAACGCGGCCCGCTATCCCAAGGAGCTTCATGCGGTGTCGGCCGACGGTCTGAAGCCACTGTTCTACCACGCGCGTAGCGAGAAGGATGAGGCGCGGTGGGTGGCACGGCGCATCAAGGCTCTCGTAGGGGAGGGTGTGGCACCGGGCGATATCGCTATTCTCTACCGTGCGCATCATCTTTCGCGGCCGATAGAGGATGCTCTGCTCAGTGCTGAGATAGGGTACAGGATTTACAGCGGCACGGCGTTCTATGCTCGCCGTGAGGTGAAGGATGTAGTGGCTTATCTGCGGATGCTTACTATAGGCGACGATATGGCTTTCCGCCGGACGGTGAATGTGCCGTCGAGGAAAATCGGCAAGAAGAAAATGGCGATGCTCCGGGCCGATGCCGAGGCTCACGGCGACTCGCTGCTGGATGCTCTCCGACGCCTGGCAGCGACACCGGCGTTCGCTCCAACGGGAGCTATGGATTATCTGGCGATGATCGACAGTGTGGCTCCTATGGTTGGGCATGCGTCGCTGGGCGACATAATGCAGGCTGTGCTTGATGCCAGCGGCTATGAGCAGATGCTGCGCAGTCTTGGCGAATGGGAGAGGCTGGATAATCTTGCTGAACTCAAGCGAGCTATCGAGGAAGCCGGGCGCGACGACGATGCGTCGCTCGACGATTTTCTTGCCCGCGTGGCGCTGATAGCCAATACTGACACACGGCGAGGCGATGAGGAGGGTGTGATAAGTCTGATGACGGTGCATTCGGCTAAGGGAATGGAATTCCCGGTGGTGTTTATCTGCGGACTGTGCGAGGGGTCGATGCCTTCGCGCCGGAGCGCCAACCCTGATGATATCGAGGAGGAGCGCCGCCTGACCTACGTGGCTCTTACGCGTGCGCGGAATCATCTTTTCATGTCGGACAGCGAGGGCTTCGGGCATGATAACGATGCGAAGGCCACTTCGCGCTTCGTGTACGAAATGGGTACTCACCGGCTGCGCTTCGAGCGTCCCGTAGCACCGGCTCCCGCTCCTGTGGCGACAATGGCACAGAATGCCGGAGCGCCGGGTTTTGCTCCCGGCGACATGGTAGAGCATCCTGTGTTCGGCAAGGGGACGGTTACGGCCGCTGATCATGCCGCAAGGACTTATACTATAAAATTCGAGTCGCTTGCCACGGTGCGTACGCTGCGCTTCGGGGCGCCTCTCGATCCTGTGAAATGATGATGAAGAAGAAAACACTATATGTAAGCGATCTCGACGGTACGCTTCTCAGCACTGACTCGCGCGTATCGGGAACGAGTGCCGAAATAATCTCCGATCTGTCGGCACGGGGTGCCCTCATCACTGTTGCCACGGCACGTACTCCGGCTACGGTGGTGCCTCTGCTTAGGGGTGTACGCACTAATCCTCCGGCGATAGTGATGACGGGGTGTGCGCTGTGGAACCGCGAGGCCGACCGCTTCTTCGACACTCATTTTCTGCCGGATTTCGATGTTGAGCGGGCGCTGAAGATATGCGGGCGGCACGGGGTGCACCCGTTTGTGTACACTATGGCGCCCGACGGAAACAGTCTGGATGTGTATCACGCGGCCGGGAGGCTTAATAAGGCTGAGGAGAGCTTCTATCTGGAGCGGTCGCATCTTGCGCTTAAGCGTTTTCATCTCGGCACACCGGCTCCTGAGCGTGCGCGGACACACTCGATGCTGTTCTATGCCATGGGGACGTCGGACAATATCGTGGCGGCTTACGATGAAATACGCTCGGATACCGACTGCTCGGTGTGCTGCTATCCGGATATTTTCAATCCGGCGGTTCATAATCTCGAGATTTTTCCGCCGGGGGTGACTAAAGCTGCCGCTATCAAGCGTCTGGCGTCGTCGATAGGTGCTGAGCGCGTTGTTGTCTTCGGCGACAGTCTCAACGACCTTCCGATGCTGGAGATTGCTGATCTCGGTGTGGCTGTGGAGAATGCCCTGCCGGAAGTGAAGGAGGCTGCCGACATTGTTATCGGACCCAATTATACCGATGCTGTGGCAAGATTTATTGCAGAGGATTTCGGAGCTTGAACAAATTCGGGGGGAGGGGTGTTATAATCGCAGAAACTAAGAAAAAATAATCATAACACCTCACAACAATGGCACAGACAACTCCAAGCATTAAAGGCACCGCCACCGAAAAGAACCTCGTGATTTCTTATATGGCGGAATCCGCAGCATATACCCGCTACGTGTTCTACGCAGCACAGGCAGAAAAGGAAAACTACTTCCCTATTGCGCAAGTTTTTACAGAGACGGCAAACAATGAGCTCCGTCATGCCAAGATTTATTTCAAATATCTTGAGGGCGGCACATTGACAGTGCCTCTGGATGTTGATGCCGGTATCATCGGCACAACGGCTCAGAACCTTGAGACTGCAGCGCAGGAAGAACTTGAGGAAGGAAGTGAACTCTACAAGAAATTTGCAGCTACTGCCCGTGAAGAAGGTTTCGACGATATCGCCGAACACTTCGAGGCGATAGCCACTATCGAGGAACAGCACCGCCGCCGTTTCCTCCACTATCTCAAGCAGGTAGAGGAAGGTACGGTATGGAAACGCGACCACGATATCAAGTGGAAATGCCTTGTGTGCGGATATGAATTTATTGGCAAAGAGCCTCCCGTAAAATGTCCGGCATGTAATCACCCTCGTGAGCACTACATGGCAATGGACTACGCCGACGGTCTTGAATAGCAATCTTCTATACATCAACTACAGCGCCGCTGATGAAAAAATCGTCAGCGGCGCAATATTTTTTTGGAAGTTTGAAAAAAAGTCGCTACCTTTGCACTCGCATTGGAGAGATGGCAGAGTGGTCGATTGCGGCGGTCTTGAAAACCGTTGAGGGTCA